>JAODMA010000068.1 GCA_025464545.1 Arthrobacter sp.
CGCAACCGCCTGGTTCCACCTGCTCAGCCGGCTGTCAGAGAACCTCCGGGAAACGGAGGTCCGTATTGTCTCGGCTCCGGTGTCCTAACTCAGGGACACCAGGCAGGGAGCGGAGGGGTCAGGAGGCAGTCAGGCCGAATGGTGGGCGCGGTTCAGCGACAGAGGCCGGGTTCGCGGTGACGGAAGACATCCATCCGCTAGACAAAGTAATCATTTTCCCAACCTCCTTTTCTGTTCTGCCGTGGCTCCGGCTGACTGGCCGGGCGACGCGCGCCGTAACCCCGGCAAATCACCCTGGGGTCAAAATAAAAAATACACTATGAATGCAGCGGCTGACCACTAAATTCATAAACTTTTTAGAACTTCTTCTCTAATCTATGTTTATAGGCCCCAGCGGACCACGGCGGGTGTCTTCTTGTCCCAGCCCAGGGTGCAGACTTTCGCCGTTCCCAGCACGAAGTGCCGCCCTTCGTGGGCATCCAGTCCGAGCCATCGGGCCGTCAGTATCCGGGAGAAGTGGCCGTGAGCCACGATCAGGACATTGTCCAGGCCGGACTCCAGCACGCGGGCGACGATCTTGTCAGCCCGCGCGGCGACGTCGTCGAGCGATTCACCGTTCGGCACACCGTGCGTCCAGATCAGGTACTCCGGGTTGTCTTTCCGGATGAGGTCCGAGCTGATGCCCTCGTAGTCGCCGTAGTCCCACTCGACTGCCAGCGGCTCCAGCTGGGCGCCCGGGTAACCGGCCAGTTCCGCCGTCCGCCGCGCGCGCCGGAGCGGCGAGGTCAGCACGAGGTCAAAATCGACGACGTCGAGCACCTTGCGCGCCTCGACCGCCTGCTGCTCCCCTTCCACCGTCAGGGGAAGGTCGGTCAAACCCGTGTACTGCCCGCTCTTTGACCATTCGGTTTCGCCGTGCCGCAGAATCCACAACTGCGGGCGCGGGGCGTTCGTCGGTGCAATCACTTAGGACTCCTCAGTTGTGGACGGTTCGACGGCGGCGCTGGTTTCGGCTTCTTCCACGGGGGCAGACTCCGGCTGGGATGCCCACCACCCGCGCAGTTTGGCCATGGCTGTTTCCGGGTCCAGCGGGCCGTATTCCATCCGCTCTTCCAGCAGGAACTTGTAAGCCCGGCCGACGACGGGACCGGGCTTGAGGTCCAGCAGCGCCATGATCTGTCCGCCGTCCAGATCGGGACGGACGGCCTCGAGGGATTCCTGCTCCCGCAGGCTCGCTATCCTGGCTTCCAGGTCGTCATAGGCGAAGGACAGCCGCTCGGCCTTGCGCTGGTTGCGGGTCGTCACATCCGAGCGGGTGAGCCGGTGCAACCGCTCCAGGAGGGGTCCAGCGTCAGTGACGTAACGGCGGACGGCGGAGTCGCTCCAGCCGGCGTCCCCGTAGCCGTAGAACCTCATGTGCAACTCGACGAGACGGGCCACCGCCTTGATTGTGTCGTTGTCGAAGCGGAGCGCCTTCATACGTTTTGCCGTCAGCTTGGAGCCGACCATGTCGTGGTGCCGGAAGCTCACCGCGCCGCCCGGCTCGAAGCGGCGCGTGGCCGGCTTTCCGACGTCGTGCATCAGGGCAGCGAACCGCAGCACGAAGTCGGGGCCGGGAACGGCGCCGGCGGCATCGGTCTCCAGAGCTGCGGCCTGCTCCAGGACCTGGAGGGAATGCTGGTAGACGTCCTTGTGGCGGTGGTGCTCATCCGCCTCCAGGCGGAGCGCCGCGACCTCGGGCAGCACGAACTCGGCCAGCCCGGTGTCGACCAGCAGGTCCACGCCAGCCCGGGGATGGGCAGCGCAGATCAGCTTGACCAGCTCCTCCCGCACCCGCTCGGCGGAGATCATCGTGATTCGTTCCGCCATCCGGGTCATGGCTGCGCGTACGTCGTCATGGACCGCTACACCCAGTTGGGCGGCAAACCGGGCCGCGCGCATCATGCGCAGCGGGTCGTCGGAGAAGGAGGTTTCCGGGGTTCCCGGCGTGGCGAGAACGGAGCCGTGCAGGTCGCGGACGCCGCCGAAGGGGTCCACGAGCTCCAGCTCCGGCAGGCGCAGGGCCATGGCGTTGATGGTGAAGTCCCGGCGCAGCAGGTCGTCGGTCAGGGAATGTCCGAAGGCAACCACCGGCTTGCGGGAGTCGGGATCGTAGGCCTCGGCGCGGTACGTGGTGATTTCGATCTGGAAACCGGCCTTGCGCATCCCGATCGTGCCGAAGGCACGGCCGATCTCCCAGTAGTTATCTGCCCACTTCTTGATCAGGGACACCGTCTGGTCGGGGGTGGCATCAGTGGTGAAGTCCAGGTCGGGGGAGACGCGGCCCAGGAACAGGTCGCGCACGGGGCCGCCGACGAGGGAGAGTTCGTGGCCGGCGTCGACGAACCGCTGTCCGAGTTCCAGAACCACCGGGTCCACCTGGAAGTCAACGGTGTGCGAGTCAGTCTTGTGATGTGCGTGCGCCATAGTTTCTTAAGCATAGTTTCTCGGACCCTTCAGAAAACCGATCCGGCACCATCCAGCGCCGTACGCGGCTGCCCGACGGGCCTGTGCTCATCCGGCGCTGCCGGCGAGCACTTTTCGGTCGGCCAGTTTCGTGTCATGTTGAGGTCATCAACAGCGGACAAGAGTCGTTAGAGTGGACTTCATGGCTCATCCCGTACCCAGCGCTCCCGGCAGGAGGACAAACGCACCGTTGCCGTCGGCAATCGGTGCCAACGTCGCGCCGGTCCAGCACTCGGGTCAGGCCTCGCTGCCGACCGTGGAGGAGATCTCCGCCGGCGGCGTCGTTGTAGATACATCCGACCCCGCACTTCGCGTTGCCATCATCGCCCGCCTCAACCGGGGCGGCCGGCTGGAATGGTGCCTGCCGAAGGGCCATCCGGAAGGCCAGGAAAGCAACGAGGAAGCCGCCGTGCGTGAAATCGCCGAGGAAACCGGGATTGAGGGCAAGATCCTCGCGCCGCTGGGCAGCATCGATTACTGGTTTACCGTCAGCGGGCACCGCGTCCACAAGACCGTCCATCATTACCTGCTGCAGGCCACCGGCGGTGAACTCACGATCGAAAACGATCCGGATAAGGAAGCCGTGGACGTCGCCTGGGTTCCCATCCAGGAGCTGGCACGAAAACTCTCCTTTCCGAACGAGCGCCGAATCGCGGATCTCGCCAAGGAAGTCCTTCCGGAACAACGCTAGAGGCGCGGAAGCGGCTGGGACAGGCCGTGGATAGCGCACAAAGCCATGACCGGGTGAGACGATGAAGACGATGTCATCAGCCAAACCCACTCCGCCGCCCTCCGGTCCCGCCGATTCCAAAGCTGTCCACACCGGAGAAGCCCGTTCCAGCGCCATCATGGCCGCGGGCACGCTCGTCTCGCGCTTCCTGGGGTTCGGGAAGACCTGGATGCTGGCAGCGGCCCTGGGTCTTGGCTCCACGGTCAACGACACTTTCATCAACGCGAACAACCTGCCGAACCTGATTTTCCTGTTGGTGGCAGGCGGTGTCTTCAACGCCGTCCTGGTACCCCAGATCATCAAGGCCAGCAAGGCCCCGGACAGGGGTGCGGACTACGTCAGCCGGCTCCTGACCCTGGCCGTGCTGGTCCTGCTCGCCCTCACGCTGCTCGTTACCCTGCTGGCGCCATGGGTTATCGAACTGACCACCCAGGACTATTCGCCGCAGCAGAAGGCGCTGGCGGTCACCTTCGCGTTCTGGTGCCTCCCCCAGATCTTCTTCTATGGCCTGTACGCCCTGCTCACCCAGATCCTCAATGCCAACGGTGCCTTCGGGCCCGCCATGTGGGCTCCGATCCTGAATAATATCGTGGCGATCGCCGGACTGGGCATGTTCATCGGCATCATGGGTACCAACGCGGCCAACCCCCACACGATTGACAACTGGGACTCGTTCCAGACCTTTCTTGTAGCCGGATTCTCCACTATCGGGGTGGTGGCCCAGACAGCCATTCTGCTGGTCCCGGTGTTCCGGCTACGGCTTGGGCTGCGGCCACGCTTCGGCTGGCGCGGGGTGGGATTGGGCCAGGCCGCCAGGCTCAGTGTCTGGACCCTGGCGACGGCCGCCGTCGGGCAGTTGGCCTTCCTCTATGTCATGCGCATCGCCACCATCCCGGGCGCCGAACGTCTCCGCCTGGAACAAGTCGGTGACCCCGCGGCGGACACACTGCCGGGCAACGCCGTCCTGGAGGTGGCCAGCCAGCTTTACCTGCTGCCGCACTCGATCATCGCGCTGTCCCTTGCCACGGTGCTCTTCAACCGCATGACCCGGGCGTCGCAGGACGGGAACCACGATGAACTGCGCAGTGCGCTGTCGCACGGACTGAGGACCATGGCCGTAGCGACGGTCTTCGGGGCACTGGCGCTGTTCGCCCTCGCCGGACCGCTGGGCATGTTCTTCTCGGGAGGGGAACGCCAGGACGGTGTCATGCTGGCGCAGACACTCACGATCCTCGCCCTGAGCACTCCCTTCATGAGCGCCAATTTCATGATGTCCCGGGTGTTCTATGCCAACGAGGATGCGCGAACGCCGTTCTTCATCCAGCTGGTGCTGGCGCTCGTCAACGTGGTGACAGCGTTCCTGATCCAGTTCCTGCCGTTTGATCAGATCATCTTCGCGATCGCCATCCTTTACACCGGCGGGAACATCCTCTCCGTGATCGTCAGCGCCATCTTCCTGCGCCGGCTGCTGGGCCACCTGGACGGCCCCCGGATCGCCAACTCCTACATCAGGATGGGCTACGCGGCCCTTGGCGCCGCTCTCGCCGGAGCCGGGGCCCTGTGGCTGCTGGGCAGTTACAGCCCCGACGGGTTCGCCTGGAGCAGCCCCCTTGCGGCCCTGGTGACGATCATCGTCGTCGGTCCCATCATGCTTGCCGCCTATCTCGTCCTGCTGAAGCTCTTCCGCGTCACCGAACTGCGGGACCTCCTGCAGCCGCTGCTGGGCCGGCTCCGGCGCAGCTCCGACGCCGCGCCCGTCCCGGCCGCCGCGGGAGGCAACGCCGGCGACAATTCCGGCAGGCCTGCAGAGGGCGCCGGAACGGTCCCGGCCCGCCCGGAAAGGGCCACTGTCTCGGTGGACACGGGCCTGATTCCCAGAATTTCCGGGGAGTTCGACGCCGCCTCCTTCCGGGCGGGGCCGGATATCCGGGAACCTGAGGAACGCACCGGCTGGCCTGCAGGACCCGAGGGCGGTTACCTGCCTGCCGAAGACCTACCCAGTTCAGCCGAGGGCGGTCTCGGCCGGGGCGACGTCCCGTTGCCGGGCCGTCGGACGTATCAGGGCCCGGCGGGTCACAATCCGTATTTCCCATTCGGCCGTAAGAAGAAAAAATAAGGCCTGAAGGTGTTCCGACGCCGTGCTTCCGCGGCGGGGACACTGGATCGGATAGGATCGAAAACTAACAAGGGAAGTTGCAGACCAGGGGTCAACCGGCTTTACCGGAGGGCTTGCGGTCACTGATGAAGTGGTCAGGCCGGCAGTTCCCGGACAGTCTAGGAGGAGCCCGTGTCCCACCCGATCGATGTCGGATCAGTACTAGGTGGCCGTTACAAGGTCACTGCCACCGTACTGACTTCGCATGACCAGGATCTGGTGCTGGACGGCGTCGACCAGGTGCTCAACCGTGCCGTGAGCATCCTTGTGGCCGGCCCGGACAACGCCGACCAGGTGGCCAAGAGCGCCCGCGAAGTGGCTACGGGAGAGCGGCCGGGACACGTTCAGATCCTCGATCTGGGCGTCAGTGACCTCACCACGTACCTGATCACCAACCACACGTCCGCGGCCGACTTGCTGGATCTTGTGGTCTCCTCCAACCCGCCGTATGTCGAACCGTTCTTCACGGACACGCTGGGCAGCGAGATCTTCGGGCACGCCCGTTCCAAGGAACCCGAAACGTACGACGGCCTCTACGACGATGAGGAAGTCGACGCCGGCTACATAGACTACGGACAGCAGCCGCGGGGAGCTGCGGCCCCGGCGTCTCCGCCGGTCCACGAACCCCTGCATCCGACGTCGCCCCCTTCGCCCCCCGCTGGAACCGCGGCCGCCGCTGCAGCCGGAATGGTCGCCGCGAGCGGTCCAAAGAAGTCCCCGAAGACCGCACCACAAAAGGCGGCGCCGCACACGACGGCTCCCCAGCCAGTTCAGGCGGCGGGCGCTTCTCAGCCCACCACGATGCAGCCGGATGTGCCGTCCGCCCCGGCCCAAACGACTCCAGAAGCAGCCGGCGACAGGCCGAAGGTCTCCTTGTGGTCCGATGACGATTACACCTATGACGTGCCCGCTGAACAGGATCATTCCCCCCAGCAGGGTCAGCCCGTGGCCGCAAACGCGGCCGGTGGGGTCCTGCTTCCGCCGGAAAAGGACCGCACGCCCCGCAGTTTTCCTGCTGCTGCCCGGACTGCGGAGCCGGATGAGGATGACTACAAAGAGGATGAAGGGCCCGGCAGCGAACCACGTTCCAAGCGCTGGCTCATCGGGGGATTGCTGGCGGCCGTCCTGGTCGCAGGTCTAATCTTTACCGTGACGAACCTTGGCAGCCTCTTCAAGAGCAGCCCGCCCCCCGCCGCCGGCCCTTCCTCGGCCAGCACTCCGGCCGCCAGCTCCGGAAAGCCGTCGTCGACCGCCAGTTCCGCGCCAGCTGCCGGACCTCCAGCTATCGAGGGTGTCACCCGAAGCGGCGACTTCGACTTCGCTGGGGCATATGACGCCGATTTGGCCAAAACGTTCGACGGAAACGGCGCCAGCTACTGGTCCGATATGGAATTCGCCACGGACAACTGGGGCGGCCTCGCCACCGAAGTGCCGCTGGTGGTCAAACTGGAGGGCCCCTCCCAGGTCTCGTCGGTGACGTTGAGCCAGCTGGGAGCTTCCGGCGGAAACATCAGCGTCCTGACAAACGACCGCCCGTCCCTGGAGGGAGCAAAGCAGGTCGGAAGCAACAGTTTCACGTCTCCGGATCTCACCATCTCCTTGCAGGAGCCGGTTACGGCCGAGTACGTGATCGTGTCCATCAAGACACTTCCCAAACTCGCAGCCCCCAAGACCCGCTACGGTTTCGGCCTGCGCCTCGCCGAAATCAAAGTCCAGTAGCGAGCCTTCACCTGGCTCCCGCGTCACCGCGATCTCATCGTTGGGGCGGTACCCTGAACCGGGGCGTCCCTTGTGATGCCCTCCGCCATCGGAATATTCAGCACCAAGTAGTAGTTGTGCCATGTGGCCGGCCACCCAGGCGGGCGCATCGACAAAGGAAGAGGTTCACCGTTCAGTGAGCAACGCAGAAAACACCGCGTCCGAAGTACGTGATGTCATCATCGTCGGCTCCGGCCCTGCTGGCTACACGGCCGCGGTGTATACGGCACGCGCCAACCTGAAGCCGCTGCTCCTGGCCGGCTCGGTGACCGCCGGCGGCGAGCTGATGAACACCACCGACGTCGAGAACTACCCCGGATTCCCCGACGGCATCATGGGCCCGGACCTGATGGAAAACTTCGAGAAGCAGGCTGCCCGTTTCGGCACCGAAATCCAGTTCGAGGATGTCACCGACCTGGGCCTCGACGGCGACATCAAGACGGTAACCATCGGTACGGGGGAGACCTTCCAGGCACGCTCCATCATTCTGTCCACCGGTTCGGCCTACCGGGAGCTCGGTCTGCCGAATGAAAAGCGCCTTTCAGGCCACGGTGTCAGCTGGTGCGCAACCTGCGACGGTTTCTTTTTCAAGGATCAGGACATCGCCGTCATTGGCGGCGGCGACTCCGCCATGGAAGAAGCACTGTTCCTTACCAAGTTTGCCAAGTCCGTCACGGTAGTGCACCGGCGCGACACCCTGCGGGCCTCCAAAATCATGGCGGACCGCGCGCTAGCCCACGACAAGATCAGCTTCGTCTGGAACACCGGCGTGGAAGACATCATTGGTCAGGACAAAGTCACCGGATTGCGGTTGAAGAACCTCCAGGACGGTACCGAAACGGAACTCGCCGTTACCGGCGTTTTCGTCGCAATCGGCAACGATCCGCGCACGGAGCTCGTCAAGGGCAAGCTCGCCCTCACCCCCGAAGGAACAATCGCGGTGGAGGGGCGCACTTCAAAGACCAGCCTTAAGGGTGTCTTCGCCGCCGGTGACGTCATCGATCCCACGTACCGCCAGGCCATTACGGCTTCGGGGTCCGGCTGTGTCGCCGCCCTCGACGTCGAACACTACCTCGCCGACTTCGGCGCCTAACGGCGCACACCAACCAACCGAA
Source organism: Arthrobacter sp. (assembly GCA_025464545.1). Taxonomy (GTDB): domain Bacteria; phylum Actinomycetota; class Actinomycetes; order Actinomycetales; family Micrococcaceae; genus Arthrobacter. Next base: position 8,264 of record JAODMA010000068.1, read on the forward strand.
GAGAGAGACAACGTTATGAGCAACGCTAAAGATGTAACTGACGCCAGTTTCAGCACCGATGTGCTTGCAGCAGACAAGCCCGTCATCGTGGACTTCTGGGCCGAATGGTGCGGACCTTGCCGCAAGCTCGGACCGATCCTCGACGAGATCTCCGTTGAGTACAGCGAGAAGGTGAATGTCGTTAAGGTCAACGTTGATGACAACCCCGCAATCGCCGCCGAGTACGGCATCACGTCCATCCCGGCCGTTTACCTGTTCCAGGGCGGCGAGGTCAAGAGCACAGTAATCGGCGCCAGGCCGAAGCAGTTCTTCGAGAAGGAATTCGCGGACGTGCTGTCCTAGTTCAACAGCTTCGCCGGTTCAACAGCTTCGCCGCGGTCAGTTGCGGCAGGCCAGTGAGGCCCCACTTCCTGGAAGTGGGGCCTCTTCTTGTTCCCAATTCGTACCCTGCTGAAAGCCAAAACTGTTCTGTTTCACGTGAAACGATGCGGGGCAGCCCGCTGTTCACATGCATCCCGCTCGGTCGGCGCAGCTCTGCCTCTTATCGCGGCTGCTGTGTTTCACGTGAAACGCGACAAGTCCACTCCCGTCAGTACCGGTGGACCCGACCGACCAGCTTCCCTGCAAAGCATTCGAAGAAGTCACGCCAGCGAACAAGGGAGCATATGACCTGGGGGTCTGCAGCGCATCACCGCACCCACGCAGGTACAGGGGCGTAAATTCAGAGTCCGCGTGCGGATGTGCACGCCCACATCCACTTGCGTCCACGAGGCTGTCCGACACGTGGGGCGCCAAGTCGGGGGGAGTACTGTCCGCGCGGTTACGCCAAGGACGCACACATCCACAGGCACAGCTCTTTAGGCAGCGCAGTGGCGGCGGGTGATTCGTGGACGGACTCAAATGTTTCACGTGAAACGGCGCTCCAAGAAGGGCCTGAAGTTCCTAGGGACTGCCGAAGGCAATACATCCTAACGCAGACTTCGAGTCATAACCAATAGTGAACTATCGGTGCCTGCGCCTGACAGCTTCTCCACGAGGAAGTTCGGACTCCACGCGAGGATTGAGTTCGTTGGTTGCGACCTGGACTACCTGCCACTTCGAGTGCCAGGAAGCGGAAGCGGCGGCGAACGGCAGAGAGCCGCAGGTATCACCGCCTGCCGACACGGGCGCACGCGACCAGCCCTCAGGACGACACTCGAACCTAAGGCGCGCAGCACTCTGCCCCCTAGCGCGATTGGAGGTTTCACGTGAAACAGGAGATTGCAGGCTTCTGACGGTTCCCTGCCTCTTGATGGGAGCAGGCGTGTACAGCAGAATCCGAGCTTGATCTGTTTGGAAAACTGATTACGGGAACTACAGGTTTCCCTCAGACCGTCATGGAGGGACTGTGCAGCGACCCTGCGCACGGAGCTCTGTCATCTTTGCGGTCTCGAGTGGCTCTTGGCGGGGACACGCCATGGTGACAGTACCAACGAATCCCCGACTGAAAACTGACAGTATCCACCACCTCAGTTGACCGGTCGTTGCCGCGCGCTCTTTAGGTGTCCCGGGCCCGGGCACCGCGGCCGCCGGACGGAAGACTGGAGGCAGGCTCGGTCACGAGAACTCCGGAGGAGGGCGTCCCTGTGCTTGGCTAAGTCGTGTATCCGAGGAGCCGGAGGCCGCTGCCCGGGCACCTGGGGGCCTGGCGCTTGGAGCAGCTAAGCCATCATCCGTTGGGTCCCCGGAGGTTGGGGCTGTGAGACCCAAGCCTGCACCTTCGGACGCCGTTGTTTTTGGACCTCATCTCCGGTCTCGGTGCCCTGGTGGTCGACCGTGACGGTGCAACCGCTGAACCTCAGAGTGGAAACCACAGACCTGAAAGGAAACCTTGAACCGCAGACCACTTCAGCTCCAGCTGTCCGTCGGGGGATCCTGGCACTCAGGCTGGGGAGCATGGACTCAGATGTGAGGGGGGAGACTCAGTCCTACTGGGAACGCCTGGGATGTTCGCACCAGGTTCGATTCACTCCCGGCGACTCAGGGCCGAGTCCCATAAATTGAAGTCGACGAAGGCTCCCGGGCACTGGCAGCGACAAGGGCTGAGTCAACAGTCGATGCCGTCGGCAACAACTTGGCCGTCCTCTCACCGCCGGGAGAACCCCGGACTCCGAGGTTCTCCACAGAACTTATGCACATGGTTATCCACAGGGACTGAGTGGTTTCTCTCAGCCACGTATGAGCATGGGTAACACTTCGCTCTGCCGTCGCGTACGGAACGCGGCGGCGGGGAAGCCCGCGGCTTCGGCTCGCGTCCATCAGCACTCATTGCCGGAAGGTGGTGGCGAGCAGAATCGTCCCTCAAAAGTTCAAAGCGGAGGCTGAAATTAACCGGAATCTAGCGATATCTGGGGCTGCGCTGGTTTTGCTATTGCTGGTCGCCCTCCATCGAATCATGTTTCACGTGAAACGGCGCGGATAT
>JAODMA010000086.1 GCA_025464545.1 Arthrobacter sp.
CCGTCAGCGTCCGCATGCTTCCCGGACTGCGTCCGAGGTCCTTGACGTCGAACGCCAAGGGCGAACTAGCATCTCGTTTAATGAGAACTCCTGTTGAACATATGACCGACGTACTATCTTAGCCTGATGTGCCGGACGGACTCAAACCGGGGTCGGCTCTGCGGTTCGCACCGCAGGCCCGCCCCGATAAGGGCCGCGCAACCGGCAGCAGGCCGCCGAGTACCGATCAAGCTTACCCCTTGCGCCCCTGATTCTGGACAGGCTAGCCCGCGTGCAGCCGTTTCAGCACGGAACGGGGCACGAACTCCGAGACGCTGCCGCCGAGGGTGAAGACTTCCTTGATCAGGGTGGACGACAGGTGCAGGTAGTGGGCTTCGGCCGGAAGGAACACCGTTTCGACGCCGGTGAGCTGCCGGTTCATCGTGGCCATCGGCAGCTCGTAGTCGAAGTCCGAGGAGGAGCGCAGACCCTTCACGATGGCGGAGACGCCCCGCTGGCGGCAGTACTCGGCCAGCAGGCCCTCGCCCACCGGCTCCACCACGATGCCCTGGAGTGATGCGAGCGTCTCCCTGGCCATCTCGATCCGCTCATCCAGGCTGAAGCGGTACTTCTTCGCGTAGTTCGTGGAGACCGCGACGATGACCTCGTCAAAGAGGCCGGAGGCCCTGGCAATGACTTCCAGGTGTCCATTGTGGATGGGGTCGAAGGAGCCCGGGCATACGGCGCGTCTCATGCTCCGAACCTACCGTATCCGCACCCCGGAACGGGATAACATGACTGAATGTCAGCAACTCACAATCCTTTCGCTGTGGCCGGAGACGTCGTGCTCGTTACCGGCGCCGCCAAGGGCATGGGCCGGCTCTACGCCCTCCGCGCCGCCCGGGAGGGCGCCGCCACCGTCCTCTTCTGGTCACCCATGCCTTCCTGCCGGAAATGATGGCCGACGCCGGCCGGCTGCGCCGGATCCTGAACGTCGCCTCCGCCGCGGGAACCGTCTCCAACCCGAGAATGAGCGTCTATGCCGCCTCCAAATGGGCGGTTATCGGCTGGAGCGATTCGCTGCGGCTGGAGCTTGAGCAGCAGGGCCACCGCCACCTCAAAGTCACCACGTTCTGTCCCAGCTACATCTCCACGGGCATGTTCGACGGCGCCCGGGGCCCGCTTCTGACACCGCTGATGTCGCCGGACGACGCCGTGGACCGGGCATGGCTCGCCGTAACCGCCGGCCGGCCCCAGCTGATCGCGCCAGCCATGGCCAATCTCGGCAAGGTCCTGAAGGGGATCCTGCCTGTCCGCGCCTGGGACTTTGTGGGCGGAAAAGTCTTCGGGATCTACTCCACGATGGATCGATTTACCGGGCATGCCGCGGACGCGAACCCCAAGGCAGGCTCCCGATGACCGCTCCGCTCCAGTTCCCATGGCAGCGCGCCGCGACGGGCGCCAACCTGCTTTCCGCCGCGGGCACCCTGGGTGTCACGATCTTCGAGGAAATGACAACCCTGGCCCTGCAGACCGGAGCGATCAACCTGGGACAGGGTTTTCCGGACGAGGACGGCCCGGCGGAAATCAAGGCCGCCGCCCAAGCGGCGATCGCCGCGGGCTACAACCAGTACGCCCCGGGCAAGGGCATCGTGGAACTGCGCGACGCCATCTCCCTCCACCAGGAACGGTTCTACGGCCTGACCCCGGACCCGCAGACCGAAATCATTGTCACCACGGGTGCCACCGAGGCCATAGCGGCCTCACTGCTGGCCCTCGTGGGCCCGGGGGACGAGGTCCTGACGTTCGAGCCGTTCTACGACTCCTACGGCGCCATCATCGGGCTGTCGGGCGCCCGCCACGTCACCGCGCCGCTGCTGGCACCGGATTTCATGCCGGATCTGGACGCTCTCGAGGCGGCGTTCAACAACCGCACCAAGGTGGTGCTGATCAACAACCCCCACAACCCGACCGGTGCGGTGTTCCCCCGCGGAGTGCTCGAGCGCGTCGTCGAACTGGCCACGAAATATGACGCCGTCATCATCACCGACGAAGTCTACGAACACCTCACTTTCGGCGTCCGCCACATCCCGATCGCGACGCTGCCCGGCGCGGCCGGGCGCACCCTGACCATCTCCTCGGCCGGAAAGACGTTCTCCTTCACCGGCTGGAAGATCGGCTGGCTGAGCGGCCCGGAACACCTTGTTGCCGCCGCCCGGACGGTCAAGCAGTTCCTCAGCTACAGCTCCGGCACACCGTTCCAGGGGGCTATCGCGGTGGGTCTCGGCCTGCCGGATGAGTTCTACGCCGGGATCGCCGACACCCTCCAGCTGAAGCGGGACATCCTCAGCGAGGGCCTCCGCGCGGCCGGACTCGACGTGTTCACCCCGCAGGGGACGTACTTCGTGAACGTGGACACCGCGCCGTTGGGCATCTCGGACTCACTGGAGCTGGCCCGTCGGCTGCCGGCGCTCGTCGGCGTCGCGGCCATACCGGTCCCCGTCTTCTGCCATCCGGAAGGCGCCGAGCGAACCCGCAGCCTGCTGCGCTTCGCGTTCTGCAAGCGGATCGATGTCCTGCAGGAGGCCGCCGAGCGGCTCGCGACCCTGCGGGACAGGCTCTAGGGTGGCGGACACACCGGCTGCGGCGTCGCGCTTCCTGCGGACCACCGGCCAGCACGCCACGATCGAGCCCGATGAATTCACCGCGGGCGGCTTTGTGCTCAGGATCGGCGGCGCCGAGCAGTCCCACGTGAACCTCGCCGACCCCTCGGACATTTTCTATGAATACCTGCGCCGGATCGGGCACCTGGTGGATCTCGCGGCGCCGTGGGGTGAACCCGTCACCGCGCTTCACCTCGGCGCCGGGGCCCTCACGCTGGCCCGCTACCTCCAGGCCACCCGTCCCGGCTCCGAACAGTACGCCGTGGAGCTGGAGCGGGAGCTGCTGGACTTCGTGCTGGATCAGCTCCCCCTGCCCGAAGGCACCCGGCTGCACGCGCTGATCGGCGACGCCCGGGACGCCCTGGCCGAGTTGTCTCCGGAGCTGCGATTCGACGTCGTGATCCTGGACATTTTCTCCGGCCCCGAGGCGCCGGAGCATCTTGCCTGCACGGAGTTCTACCGGGAGGCCGCGGCGAAGCTGACCCCGCGCGGGGTGCTGATTGTCAACGTGGGTGACGAACCCGGCCTGACCCTGGTCCGGAGCCAGGTCGCGGCGCTGCGCCGGGCCATGGCGGACGTGTCGGCCTTCGCGGAAACCGGCATGTTCACCGGCCGGTATCCCGGCAACATCATCCTCACCGGGACCCAGGTGCCGTGGCCCGAAGTGTGGACCGCAGCGCTCACCGCCCGCGGACCCCACCCGGCCAAGGTACTCGCCGGCGTCGGCCTGGACGAGCTCTCGGACTAGCTTCCGCTCCCGGGCTGCTCCTCGAGCGCTTCGGCCACGTCGGCTCCGGGGACTTCCGCCACGCTGGGTTCGGCGAACCACAGCCGGGTCTCGCCGTACTTCCGCTCCGCGAACCGCTCCATCCCCTCGGGCCACGCCGGTTCGGGTGTCCGCGCGGAACGTTCCACGACCACGACGGCACCCTCCGCGAGGTGCGGTGCGAGTTTGGCCAGGACCTCGGCCAGCGCCGGTTCCTCCAGCGGGTAGGGCGGGTCGAGGAAGACGAGGTCCCAGCGGGCCGCGTCCGCGGTCCGGTCGAGGAATGACTCGACCTTGGAGCGGTGCACGGAGACGACCTTTCGGCGCGCGACGGTGTTGACGAGGTCCGCGTTGCGCTGGCAGACTTCACTGGCCTTGGCGTCGAATTCCACCAGGTCCACCGTTTCGGCGCCGCGGCTGGCACTTTCCACGCCCAGCGACCCGGAGCCGGCGTAAAGGTCCAGGACGCGGGCATCCGCCACCACCTCAAAGGCATCAAGGCGCGAAAAGAGTGCTTCCTTGACGCGGTCCGTGGTGGGCCGTGTCAGGGATCCGGGGACGCTGGCCAGCGTCATGCCGCCCGCGGCGCCGGCGATGATGCGGCTCACCGGCGGGCAGCCGTGGCTGGGAGGATTCTGCTAGCCGCGTTCAAGGAACGCCTCCTTTTCGGGGTTCAGGTATTCGTCGATTGCCGCGGCAAGTCCGGAGTTGGCCGCCAGCGACGGGTCCGCTGCCACGATGCGCTGGGCGTCCTGCCGCGCCCGGGCGATGATGTCCTCGTGCTCGAGCACCCTCAGGAGCTTCAGGGTGGACCGGCCGCCCGACTGGGAGGCCCCCAGGATGTCGCCCTCGCGGCGCAGCTTGAGGTCCTCCTGGGAAAGCTCGAACCCGTCGGTCGTGGCGGCAACTGCCTCGAGCCGCCGGCGGCTGGGATGGCCGGGTTCGAGGGAGGTGACGAGCAGGCAGGTCCCGGGCAGGCCGCCGCGGCCCACCCGGCCGCGGAGCTGGTGCAGCTGGGAAATGCCGAATCTGTCCGCATCGAGGATCACCATGAGCGTGGCGTTATGCACGTCGACGCCGACCTCGATCACGGTGGTGGAGACGAGCAGCTTGGTCTCGTTGGCGGTGAACGATGCCATGGTCCCGGACTTGAGCTCCGGGTCCTGGCGGCCGTGCAGCGGCGCGACCGGAACCCCCGCCAGCGCCGGCTCGTCCCGGAGCTGCTCGATTACGCCGGTCACCGACGCCAGCTCCCGGGACCCGTTGTCCCCCTCGAGGTCGGCGGCGGAGGGTTCGGCCTCGCCGGGACTGAAGTCGCCGTCGTCGTCGGTCCCGATCTTGGGGCAAACGACATAGACCTGGTGGCCCGCGTCGATCTCCTCCCGGGAGCGGGACCAGATACGGCCCGCCCAGCCGGGGTTTTCCGCGAGGCCGACGACGTGCGTGGTGATGGGCGCGCGTCCTGCCGGGAGCTCATCGAGCACGGAGGTTTCGAGGTCGCCGAAGACGGTCATGGCCACGGTCCGCGGAATCGGGGTGGCGGTCATGACC
>JAODMA010000097.1 GCA_025464545.1 Arthrobacter sp.
GGAGAGCGCCGGCGCGGGAGCCGACGACGGTGTCGTCGAGGTCGTCGCCTCCACGAGCGTTTATGGCGACATTGTCAGCACTATCGGCGGGAACCAGGTGCGGGTCAACTCCATCATCGCGCGCACCAGCCAGGACCCGCACTCCTACGAGGCGACCACCCAGGACAAGCTTGCCGTGTCCAAAGCGGAGCTGCTCGTAGAAAACGGCGGCGGCTACGACGACTTCATCCACAAGCTCGCCGACGATACCGGAATGGACCACGCCAACGTCCTGAACGCCGTCGAGCTTTCCGGTCTGGCCCCCGAAGAAGACGCCGCCGCCCACACCGAAGCATCCGCTTCCGGCGAGCATGGCCACGCTCATGAAGGCTTTAACGAGCACGTCTGGTACAGCCTGCCGGCCATGGCACGGCTGGCAGACGCCGTCGCCGCCAAGCTCGGCGAGCTGGAACCGGCCTCTGCCACGACCTTCAAAACCAACGCAGCGTCCTTCAAGGAATCGCTCGCAGGTCTTGAAGCCCGCCTTGCCACGACCAAAGCCGCAGGCCCGGCGGCGGTTGCCGTCACCGAGCCCGTGCCCTCGTACCTGCTGGAAGCCGCCGGCCTGGAGGACCAGACTCCCGCCGAGTTCAAAGCGGCCATTGAGTCTGATGCGGACGTCCCGCCCGCCGTGATGAAGGCCGCCGTCGACCTGGTCGGCTCCGGTGGGGTCAGGTTGCTGGCCTACAACTCACAGACCGAAGGCCCCCAGACGCTGGCACTGAAGGAGGCTGCCTCGGTGGCAGGCGTTCCGGTGCTGAACTTCAGCGAGACCCTGCCGGACGGCAAGAGCTACCTCCAGTGGATGTCGGACAACGTCGACGGGATCGCCAGGACGTTGTCCTGAGTCCGGTGCCGACGGCGCCGGAAACCGGCGCCGGAACGGCCTGTCCCCGGATCGAAGGGGCCTAAGATTGTCGGGACAGCGCGAGCAGAACGACTTGCGCAGAAATCGAGGAAATCCACGTTGACACCCGTAGTCAGCCTTCGCGGTGCCTCCCTCACGTTCGGCAAACGGACACTTTGGGAAAACCTGGACTTGGACATCAACCCGGGCGAATTCCTCGCCGTCCTCGGCCCCAACGGCAGCGGCAAGACCACTTTTCTCAAGGTTCTGCTCGGGCTGCAGCAGCTCTCCTCGGGTACGGCGGTTCTGGACGGACACCCGGTGGAACGGGGCAGCCGGCGGATCGGTTACATCCCGCAGCAGAAATCCTTCGACCCGGATACGCCGCTGCGTGCCCGTGACCTCGTTGGGCTCGGCGTCGATGGACACCGCTGGGGAGTTCGCTTCGGGGCCGCGACGGCGAACCGCAGGATTGACCGGCTGCTCGAACTCGTCGGCGCCGAAGAGTATGCCAAAGTGCCGGTCGGCCAGCTCTCAGGCGGTGAGCAGCAGCGGTTGCGGGTCGCCCAGGCCCTTGCCACGGGCCCGAAGGTATTGCTCTGCGACGAGCCCTTGTTGTCCCTCGACCTCCAGCACCAGCATGCCGTCAGCAGCCTGATCAATGAGCAGTGCCGTGAGCAGAACAGCGCCGTGGTGTTCGTGACGCATGAGATCAATCCCATCGTGGACTATGTCGACACGGTGCTCTACCTCGCCGGCGGGCGCTTCCAGGTGGGCAGGCCGGAGGACGTCATGACCACCGAGGTTCTTTCCGATCTGTATGGCAGCCATGTCGAAGTGATCCACACGAACGGCCGGATAGTCGTGGTGGGCGTTCCGGATGCCACCACGCACCATCACGAGGATGCCCACGCCGTCGCAGGGGAGGTGGGCTAGGTGGACCTCGCCAGCCTGCTGAACTCGATTTTCAACTTCGAAAATTACGGCGAATTGCTCGTGCTGGTCCAGAACTCGGTTTGGGCCGGGGCCGTCCTTGGACTGTTGGGCGGCCTGGTTGGGACCTTCGTGATGAAGCGGGACCTGGCGTTCGCGGTGCACGGCATCTCCGAGCTCTCGTTTGCGGGCGCGGCGTTTGCCCTGTTGATCGGCGTGGATGTGGTGCTCGGCTCCCTGGCAGGGTCGGTGGTGGCGGCGCTGCTGCTGGGCCTGATGGGCGTGCGCGCCCGGGACAAGAACTCGACCATCGGCGTGCTCATGCCCTTCGGCCTGGGCCTGGGCATCCTGTTCCTGTCGCTCTACGAAGGCCGGGCCGCCAACAAGTTTGGCCTGCTCACCGGTCAGATTGTCTCCGTCGGGACCGTCCAGCTCCAGGTGCTGGCCGGTGCCGCCGTCGTCGTGATGCTGGCCCTGATCGCCATCTGGCGGCCGCTGACCTTTGCCAGTGTGGATCCCGACGTCGCCGCGGCCCGCGGCGTACCGGTCCGGGCCCTCGCCCTCGGGTTCATGCTGCTGCTGGGCGTCAGCGTGGCGCTCTCCATCCAGATCGTCGGGGCCCTGCTGGTGCTGGCGCTGCTGATCACGCCCGCCGCCGCGGCCTTGCGGGTGACGTCCTCGCCCCCGCTGGTGGTGGGCCTGAGCGTGGTCTTCGCTGTGACCGCGACGGTGGGCGGCATCTTGCTTGCCCTCGGTGGCCGGCTTCCGATCAGCCCCTACGTGACCACGCTCTCGTTCCTGATCTACGTGGTCTGCAGGCTGATCGGCGGCATCCGGGCAAAGCGCGGCATCAACGGCCGCGTGCTGCGGAGTGAGCCGGTCCCGGTGTCCTGAACCGGCACTGATCCTCGCCGGAAGTTCCCTGATCTACCAACCGGACCCTCGGCCGTTGGCTGTGGCTATTTGCCGGCCTGCTTGGCCGTGCAGTCCGGGCACAGACCGAAAATCTCCACAGTGTGCTCCACGGCGGTGAAGCCGTGCTCCTGGGCGATCCGCGCGGCCCACGCCTCGACGGCGGGCGCCTCGACCTCAACAGCCTTTCCGCAGTTACGGCACAGCAGGTGATGGTGATGCCCGGTAACGGCGCAGCGCCGGTAGACGGCCTCGCCGTCGGCATTGCGGAGCACGTCCACGAGTCCGTCGTCGGCAAGGGACTGCAGAATCCGGTAGGAGGTGGCGAGCGAAACGGAGGTGCCCCGCTCGTGCAGGATACGGTGAAGCTCCTGCGTGCTCACGAAGTCCGGCAGCTCGTCGAGGGCGGCGGACACGGCGAGGCGCTGCTTGGTCACGCGCTGCTCCTTGCCTGCGGCGGGAGCCGGGGCAGGGGTCCTGCTGTCGTCGGCGGTGTCGCCCTGGGACATTGAGGAACTCACTTCGGTGTCGGTTTCGGTGCCGTACTGGCAATGTCCAAGATTACCAGCCGGGGTCGTGGACACTGTGACGCCGGATCCCTAGGCTGGCCCGATGAAGCTGACGAAATTCACTCACGCGTGTGTCCGTCTCGAAAAGGACGGCAAGGTCCTGGTGTTCGACCCGGGGACCTTCTCGGAAACGGACGAGGCGCTGGCCGGTGCGGACGCCGTGCTGATCACCCACGAGCATCCGGATCACATCGACGTTGACGCCGTCGTGGCCGCCCTGCTGGGCAGCGGCTCACTGCAGCTCTTTGCGCCGGCCGGAGTGGCGGCGCAATTGCGCGAAAAGGCGGCCGACGCCGGGTCCCGGATCCACTCCGTGGCGCCCGGGGAGGCGTTCGACGCCGCGGGGTTCGCTATCCAGAGCTTCGGCGGGCAGCACGCCCTGATCCATCCCCAGATACCGGTAGTGGCAAATGTCGGCTATGTGGTGGATTCGAATGTCTACCACCCGGGGGATTCCTTCGCGGTACCAGACGGTGTCGAGGTACAGACCCTGCTGGTGCCGATCCATGCGCCCTGGAACAAGGTGGGCGAGGTGGTTGACTTCGTGATCGGCGTCCGGGCGCCCAGGGCCTTCCCCATTCATGACGCCCTGCTCAACGAGAGCGGGCTGGGCCTCGTCGAGGGGCATGTCACGCGGATCGGTGCGAAGTACGGCACCGCATACCGGCACCTCTCCAGCGGGGACTCGGTGGAGGTTTAGAGCCTAGGCCGGCCACACGCCGGTCGCGAAGAACTCTCCGAGGGTGGCTTCGTGGGGGGCCGGGTCAAGGTCCTGGGACCTCAGCCACTCCGGGCTGTAGTAGTTGCCGGCATAGCGGTCGCCGCCGTCGCACAGCAGGGACACCACGCTGCCGCGGCGACCCTCGGCGATCAGCCCGGCGATAAGCTGCCAAACGCCCCAGAGGTTTGTGCCGGTGGACGGGCCGGCATGCAGCCGGGCATAGCGCTGAAGGTGCCGCATCGCCGCCACTGAGGCTGCATCCGGTACCTGGATCATGTGGTCGATCACGGCAGGGACAAAGCTTGGCTCCATTCGTGGCCGGCCGATGCCCTCGATCCGCGACGGGAGACCGGTGGCGTTTGACGAGACGGCGCTGCCATCGCGGCAGTCCAGCCACGCCGGGTAGAACGCCGAGTTCTCCGGGTCGACGACGGCCAGCTTGGTGTCGTAGCGGTGATAGCGGAGGTACCGGCCGATGGTTGCGCTGGTTCCGCCGGTCCCGGCGCCCACAACGATCCAGCTGGGAACCGGGTGCTCTTCCAATGCGAGTTGCCCGAAGATCGACTCGGCGATGTTGTTGTTGCCGCGCCAATCCGTGGCCCGCTCGGCATAGGTGAACTGGTCCATGTAGTGGCCGTTGCAGCTCCTGGCCAGTTCGGCTGCCGCCTCGTAGACCTCCGACGGGTGGTCCACCAGGCGGCAGGAGCCGCCGAACTGTTCGATCAGGGCAATCTTTTCCCGGCTGGTGGTCCGGGTCATGACCGCGATGAAGGGCAGTCCCAGCAGTTGTGCGAAGTAGGCCTCCGAGACGGCCGTGCTGCCGCTGGATGCTTCCACAATCGTGGTGCCTTCCCTGATCCAGCCGTTGACCAGGCCGAAAAGAAACAGTGAGCGCGCCAGGCGGTGCTTCAGGCTGCCGGTCCGGTGGGTGGACTCGTCCTTGAGATACAACTGGACGCCCCAGTGTTCCGGTAGCGGGACGGAGTACAGATGGGTGTCGGCGGAGCGGTTGTTTTCGGCGTTGATTCGTCGGATGGCCTCGTCGGCCCAAACCCGGTCCTGCGCACTTTCTCTGGTCACGGCACCAAGCCTACCGGCGGCGGCCCGCGCTCACGATGCCCCTGATGTACGCCGGGCCACATGGATAGAGTTGGCACATGCAAACCCTTATGGACGTAGCTACGCTGAAGGACCGGCTTGACTCCGGCCGCCGCACCGTACTGCTGGACGTACGCTGGGCGCTCGGTGATCCGCACGGGCGCGAGCACTACCTGCAGGAACACCTTCCCGGCGCCGTTTTCGTGGACCTCGCTTCCGAGCTGGCGGGCCCCGCCGACCCGGCCCGCGGCCGCCACCCGCTCCCGCCGCTGGGGCAGTTCCAGGCATCGGTCCGAGCCTGGGGCGTCCGTACCGGCGACGTCCTGGTCGCGTACGACGACAGCGGCAACATGGCCGCGGCGCGGCTCTGGTGGATGCTCCGGAACGCCGGCCTTACTGACGTTTATCTCCTCGATGGCGGACTGGCCGCCTGGCGCGCCGCCGGCCACCAGACTGACAACGGCGAGTGGCAAACGGAGGCAGGGGACATTGTTCTGTCGGATGGAGCTATGCCGGTGGTCGACGCCCGGCGCGTGGCTTCCTGGGCCAAACAGGGCATGCTGCTCGACGCCCGGGCCGGCGAACGATTCCGCGGCGAAATCGAACCCGTGGACCCGCGCGCCGGCCACATACCGGGTGCGGTGAGCGCCCCCACCAGCGGCAACGTCGCCGACGACGGCCGGTTCCTCCCGGCCGAACAGTTGCGCGACCGCTTCACCAGCCTGGGCGTGCGGCCCGGAGTCCCCACCGCGGTGTATTGCGGGTCGGGCGTCACGGCTGCCCACGAAATCGCAGCCCTCACAATCGCCGGATTCCCGGCGGCGCTCTACCCGGGCTCTTTCTCGGAATGGTCCAACAACCCCTCGAACGAAGTCGTGACCGGTGCGGCGCCGTACGCCGAAGGCACCGCAGCGGACTAGCTGCCGCTGGCGAGGTGTCTCACGGCGGGCTGCGCTGTGAGGCGGGGCCGTTTTCGTGCCTTCGCCCGGTGTCGGATTTCCCGTCGGTGGCCAGCTGCCGTGGGCGCGGCCCGCTCGGCGAGTGGGCTCAGAGGCACACCGTCCCGCAAGGGCGTGCCGGGCAGGGGTGGTGCGGTGGAGCGGTAGCTGTGGCCGGTGGGGGTTTTGAGTTCCAGGCTGTGTCTGTACCCGTTCGTGCTCGCGGGTGCTGGCCGTGGCCGGGCGGTCCAGCCGGGGGTTTGTTTGGTGTGGTTGCAGGCTTCGCAGAGCCCGGCACCGTTGCCTGCGGCCGTCGCGCCGCCTTCGGCCCAGGGG
>JAODMA010000103.1 GCA_025464545.1 Arthrobacter sp.
GGTCATCTGCCCGGGTGGCACCACGTTCGGTGATGGTTGAGGCTGCCACTTCAACCACGACGTCCCGCACGGTGGCGGCGAAGGATTCCACCGCGCCGGTGCAGGACATGTCCCCCACGGTCCGGTAGCGGACCGTCTTGGTGAGGACTTCCTCGTGATCGAGCGGCTGGGAGACCTCGCCGACTGCGCGCCACATTCCGTCGCGGGAAAAGACCTCGCGGTCGTGGGCGTAATAAAGGCCGGGCAGTTCGATGCCTTCGCGCTCGATATAGCGCCAGACGTCCAGTTCGGTCCAGTTGCTGATCGGGAACGCGCGGACGTGCTGGCCCACGGTGTGGCGGCCGTTGTACAGGTTCCACAGCTCGGGGCGCTGATTGCGCGGGTCCCACTGGCCGAATTCATCACGCAGGCTCAGGATCCGCTCTTTGGCGCGTGCCTTGTCCTCGTCCCTGCGTCCGCCGCCGAAGACGGCGTCGAACTTGTTGCGCTGGATCGCATCCAGCAGCGGTACCGTCTGCAGTGGGTTGCGGGTGCCGTCGGCGCGTTCAGCCAGCTCGCCACTGTCGATGAATTCCTGCACGCTGCCGACGACGAGCTTCAGCCCCAGCCGCTCGACGGTCCGGTCGCGGAACTCGATGACCTCCGGGAAGTTGTGTCCGGTGTCCACGTGCAGCGCCGGGAAAGGCACTTTGCCGGGCCAGAACGCCTTCGTCGCCAGGTGCAGCATTACGACGGAATCCTTGCCACCGGAAAACAGCAGGGCGGGCTTCTCGAATTCCGCAACGACCTCACGGATGATGTGGATCGCCTCGGACTCGAGGGTGTCCAGGCTCGACAGCCTTGCCGAAGCCGCTTCGTTGGTCACCAAGGGGGTCTCCTCAGTCAGGAAAATGCTCATACGTGTAGTCCGCATTCTGTCTTGTCGGTTCCTGCCCAGCGTCCGGCACGGGGGTCGTCGCCGGGCGCGACCTTGCGGGTGCAGGGCTGGCAGCCAATGGACGGGTAGCCCTGAGAAAGCAGCGGGTTGACGGGGAGGAGGTTGTCATCGGAGTACTGGACGAGCTGGTCGAAGCTCCACGCCGCGAGCGGGTTGACCTTGACCAGGCCGTTGGCCTCGTCCCAGGTGACCAGCGGGGTGTTCGTCCGGGTGGGGGCCTCGTCACGGCGGACTCCGGTGAACCAGAGCTCGTAACCGGCGAGGGTGCGGCGCAGCGGGGCAACCTTGCGCAGGGCGCAGCACTGGGCGGGGTCGCGGGCGAAAAGATCCTTGCCCAGGAGCCGGTCCTGCTGCTCCACCGTGTTCTCCGGAAGCACGTCGACGACGTTCACCCGAAGGTTGGCGGCCACGTCGTCCCTCGTGGCGTAGGTTTCGGGGAAGTGGTAGCCGGTCTCCAGGAACAGGACGTCGACGCCGGGGAGCTGGTCCGCGACGAGCGCCGGCAACACGGCGTCGGCCATGGAGCAGGCGACGGCGACGGCGGGCAGTTCGAAGTTCCGCTCCACCCAGGCGATGACTTCCCGCGCCGGGGCATCCCAGCCCAGCTCGGCGGCGCCGGCTTCGGCGAGGACCTTGAGCTCGTCGTGGGAGCGCAGGGTGGGCGCTGACGCGGCAACCGTGGCGGCGACTTGGGCTGCGGCGCCGGCGGGTCCGACGACCGGGTCAACGCCCAGGGCGTGCTTGCTCACTGGAGGTCTTCCTCGTCCGCGGCGAAGGCCCATTCGGCGAAGGTCTGGTCCTCGGACCGGTCGGCCACGAACTTCCGGACGACACGTTCGACGTAGCCGGGAAGCTCGTCCGCCGTGACCTTGAGGCCGCGGACGGTGCGTCCCAGACCCGCTTCTTCGCGGTCCGTCGATGCCAGCCCGCCGCCGAGGTGGACCTGGAAACCCGGGGTGGGGTCGCCGTCGGGCGTCGGGAGCATCATGCCTTTCAGGCCGATGTCCGCCGTCTGAATCCGGGCGCAGGAGTTGGGGCAGCCGTTGATGTGCAGGGACAGTGCCTGCGGCAGCTGCTTGCTCTCGGCAAGGTCGGCAAGGCGGCGTTCCAGCTCGGCGACGGCCGTGGCTGCCGTGAGCTTGGTTTCCACGATGGCGAGCTTGCAGAACTCGATGCCGGTGCAGGCGATGGTGCCGCGGCGGAATACGGACGGCCTGGCGGAGAGGCCCAGCGCCTCGAGTTCGGCCACGAGCGGGTCCACCTGCTCCTGGGGGACATCGAGGACGACGATTTTCTGGTGCGGTGTGGTGCGCAGGCGCTGTGAGCCATGGGCTTCCAGCGTGGCCGCAAGCTTCACCAGCTGGCTGCCGGAGAGTCGGCCGGCCACCGGGGTGGCGCCGATGAAGAACTTGCCGTCCTTCTGTTCGTGGACGCCGATGTGGTCGCCCGGGGAGGAAGGCTTGGGGGCGGCCGGACCGTCGGCGAGCTTGTATCCGAGGTATTCGTCCTCGAGGACCTGGCGGAACTTCACCGGCCCCCAATCGGCCAGCAGGAATTTGAGCCTGGCCTTGGTGCGCATCCGGCGGTAGCCGTAGTCACGGAAGATGCTCGTCACGCCGAGCCAGACGTCGGCGGCCTGGTCCGGCCGGACGAACGCGCCAAGGCGCTTGCCCAGCATCGGGTTCGTGGAGAGCGCGCCGCCCACCCAGAGGTCGTAGCCGATGCCGAGCTCGGGGT
>JAODMA010000118.1 GCA_025464545.1 Arthrobacter sp.
TGTCATCGTTGCGCACTCATCGCTGGGAACTCATCGGGTTTCCATCAGTTTTCTGACCCGCTTTCAGGTTGGACGGTTGTTGCTGCGGCCACCGGAGTGTCCACGGCTTTCGTGCCTGCCGTGATCCAACGCTCGACGTCGGCAGTGCCGGTTGCGCCGTTGAGGGCGCGTCCGAACGCTCGACGTTTGACCGCCAGTGCCAGGCACTTTTCGCTGGGGTGCAGCCAAGCACCCCTGCCAGCCATCCGGCGTCGTTCGTCCACTACGACGGCGGATGAACCGCTGCCGCCGGAGACGAGCCGGAGTAACTCAGACCGCGAGCCTTTTTGCCGGCATCCGATGCAGGTACGCTGCGGTTGATTCCCGAGGTGTTGCACTTGTGCCACGTCCGAGTATCTTCCTGCCAGTACCTGCCTGCGTGCCCGCGGCTTCCGGGACCTGCCAGCCAAAGCGTCCGGGAACTACGCCTTGCCAAGCTAAGCCCGGATGCGCTGAGGGCATGCGGACACCGGCCCTTAGGCGCGGTCATGTCTATTCTAGCCCCTTCGGCGTCCGGACCCCGAACCTGAGGGGACACGGACGCTGCGGGGCGGTCCGGAAGGGCGGCCTATTTGTCCCGGGCCACCGCTGCGTCGGAGACGATGTCGATCCGCCAGCCGGTGAGCTTGGCGGCGAGCCGCGCGTTCTGGCCTTCCTTGCCGATGGCGAGGGACAGTTGGTAGTCGGGGACTACAACGCGGGCGGAGCGGGTCGCCTCATCCGTGATGGTGACGGAGTTCACCCGCGACGGGGACAGCGCGCTGGCGATGAAGCTTGCCGGATCGTCGCTGTAGTCGACAATGTCGATCTTCTCATCGTTCAGCTCGGTCATGACAGCGCGGACACGGGAGCCCATTTCACCGATGCAGGCACCCTTGGCATTGATGCCCGGGGTGTTGGCCTTGACCGCAATCTTGGTACGGTGCCCGGCCTCGCGGGCCAGCGCCACGATCTCGACCGAGCGGTCCGCGATTTCCGGGACTTCCAGTTCAAAGAGCTTCCGGACCAGGCCCGGGTGCGAACGGGAGAGCGTGATGGAAGGGCCCTTGGTGCCGCGGTGCACATCGATCACGAAGGCGCGGAGCCGGTTGCCATGGATGTACTTCTCACCCGGGACCTGCTCGGGCGGCGGGAGCAGTGCCTCGACCGTGCCGAGATTAACCTGGATCATGTGCGGGTTATTGCCCTGCTGGATCGTTCCGGCCACCAGTTCGCCTTCGCGGCCCTTGAACTGGCCGAGGACGTTGTCGTCCTCGGCGTCACGCAGGCGCTGCAGGATGATCTGGCGGGCGGTGCTGGCGGCAATGCGGCCAAACCCCGCCGGGGTGTCCTCGAATTCGCCGATCGGCGCGCCGTCGTCGTCAATCTCGGTGGCCCAGATGGTCACATGCCCGCTCTTGCGGTCCAGCTCGGCGCGGGCCTTCTCGAAGGCTCCCGGGGTCTTGTGGTAGGCCACCAGGAGGGCCTGCTCAATGGTCGGAATCAGGAGATCCAGCGGGATTTCACGCTCACGCTCCAGGAGTCTTAGTGCGCTCATGTCAATATCCATCAGGCCTCCTCAGAAGGTCCATTGTTTGCGTTTTCCAGCCCGGCCTCTTCGAGGTGGCTGAACTCTATCTCGACTTTTCCACTGCGGATCCTGTCGAAAGGAATCTTGACCGGCTCGCCCTGCTTGGGCTTCATGCCCTTCTTCACGGCAATTTCGGGGACGAGCGTGACGCCGCCGCCGTCTACTGCCTGGATCCTGCCGGTGACGTTCTCGCCCTGCAGGACGTTGACCTTGACCAGCCGCCCGCGGGCGCGGTGCCAGTGCCGCTCCTCGGTGAGGGGACGCCCGACGCCGGGCGATGAAACCTCGAGCTCGTAGGGGCGGGCATCCGTGCTTGGATCGTTGTCCAGGATGTCGGAGAGGGTCTTGGAGATCTCGGCGATGACGTCGAGGGTGACGCCACCGGTCTCTTCCTGCGGCAGGTCCACAACGACGTGGACCACCCGGTTGGCGCCGGCGACGTGGATGGAGACGTCCTCGAGGTACAGGCGGTTCGCCCGGACTTCGGGCTCAAGGAGGGCGTGCAGACGCTGGGCCTCCAGGTTCTGGGCAGGTGCGGCTTCAGCCTTCCCCGTTCCGGTCCGGTCTGTTGAAGTCGTGGCTTCTGCGTTGGTCATGATGCCGGCCGCCTCCCGTTAGATGATGTTGTGTGTACTAGCCTAGCGATTTTCCCGGCGCCATGGTGCACGGAGTTCCCGGCCGGCATGACAACATGGTGTGTTGTGAAAGACGACACCGGGGAAAAGCGAGGGAGCGGGCTCAATCCCCGGTTTCTGCCCCGCTTCGCCCTCCTGGCGTGCATCGCCCTGGTGGTAATCAGCCTCGGTGTGGCTTTGACCCCCGTGAGCCCGAAACAGCCCGGGGAACCGCCGTTTTCCGAGCAGGCGCGTGCCGCCGCGCTCACGGAATCCCTGCGGCTCCG
>JAODMA010000133.1 GCA_025464545.1 Arthrobacter sp.
GCGCCAAGATCCTGCACCTGCGTTGCGTCGAATACGCGCGCCGTTTCGGGGTGCCGCTGCACGTCCGTTCCTCATTCAGCCAGAACGAAGGCACCTGGGTCCTGCCCAGCGCCGACGACAAGATCACGACCCAAGAGGGAGTTGCCTTGGAGCAGCCAATCATCTCCGGTGTTGCCCACGACCGTTCCGAGGCGAAGGTCACGGTCGTCGGAGTTCCGGATATCCCGGGCAAGGCTGCGGCCATCTTCCAGGTCATCGCCGATGCGCACTCGAACATCGACATGATCGTCCAGAACGTCTCGACGCACGGCACCGGCCGGACCGACATCTCCTTCACGTTGCCGATCATAGAGGGCGCCGACGCCCTGGTCGCCCTGCGCGCGGCCCAGGCCGAGATCGGCTTCGAGAGCATCGAGTACAACGAGAAGATCGGCAAGCTGTCCCTGATCGGCGCCGGCATGCGCTCCCACCCGGGCGTTTCGGCGCGCTTCTTCGCGGCGCTCTCGGCGGCCGGGATCAACATCAACATGATCTCCACCTCGGAGATCCGCATCTCAGTCGTCACGCACGCCGATCTGCTGGACGACGCCGTGCGCGCCATCCACAAGGCATTCGACCTTGATAGTGAGGACGAGGCCACCGTCTATGGCGGCACCGGCCGCTGAGCCGCCGCCGAACGAAGCGACAACAAGATGCGACAACAAAGGGAGCGGCACTGCCGCTCCCTTTGTTCGCCCCCCCCTTGCGCGGGGCACTTCTCAGACTTGCTCTTTCGGGAGGTCTTCCCGACGGACCGCATAGCGATGTCCCTCGGCGTCGGTTTCCACTTCAAAACCGGCCAGGT
This sequence comes from Arthrobacter sp., assembly GCA_025464545.1. Taxonomy (GTDB): domain Bacteria; phylum Actinomycetota; class Actinomycetes; order Actinomycetales; family Micrococcaceae; genus Arthrobacter. Next base: position 845 of record JAODMA010000133.1, read on the forward strand.
CCGTTTCAGAGGCATGCTCGAAGTCGTCGTGCCTGTGAATGACCGGCGCCGTGTAGTCCCCACGTGAGGCCGGGCCAAAAAGGAAACGAGCCCATGACGACGGGTGCAGGTGCTGCCTCAGTACACCTAGTGCAATAGCCACTATTCCCACCCCCTTTCCACCGTTCGGGTCAGGCAGGTACGGCCCTGGCTGAAGCTGGTGCCGCTGAGGTTATTTTACGCCCGACTTGCGAGGAAAGGCATGACAGCAGAGGGCCCAACTGCACGGAATGCCGCCAGAGCTGCCTACCGCAGTGACTGATCGCCAGGATCCTTCGGCACAATATATGTGCTGCCATCAGGCCGGCGCAGCGTCTCCCACTGCTGGGTCTCGGCCTCCCGCTGGGCCAGCAACTGCCGGTTCTGCTCCGTCATTTCATGCTCGATGGAACTCCGGTTCGCGGGGCCGAAAATCGCCCGGAGTTTGCCGGTCCTGCGCATGAACCTCTGGGCGGGGCTTTCCTTTTCCATACATCCACTCCTCAGAACGAAACACTCACCCCAGTGTACGCTAATGATTAGCGCACTAACTATCGACAGGAGGCGCCCCATGACAGACATGACCCAGGTCTCGGAATCCAACCCGGGCGTTCAAGATGCAGCTCACGACGACCTCCTGCTGGAGCAACAGCTATGCTTTGCCCTGACCGTCGCGTCGCGCAGCGTGGTGGGTGCCTACAAGCCCGTACTCGACAAGCTTGGCCTCACACACCCGCAGTACCTCGTGATGCTCAGCCTGTGGGAGTCCAGCCCGCGGTCCGTCCGGGATATCAGCGACGCCCTCGCCCAGGAGCCGGCCACCATTTCGCCGCTGCTGCGCCGCCTGGAAGCCGCGGGCTTCATCACCCGGGAGCGCATAGCAGGAAATGAACGCACCCTCGCGGTCGGGCTCACGCCCCACGGAGCCGCCCTGCGGCAGCAGGCCACCGAGGTGCCGAGCTCGATGATGGCCCGGCTGGGCCTGACCCGGGAGCAGGTCGGCCAACTTCACGCCTCCATGATGGACCTGATTGCCGCCACACGCGCCTCAGCCGAAGATACGTCCCGGCGGTAGAATGTGCGTAACAGAGGAGGACTCCTGATGTTCAAGCAAGTGAGCCGCGCCGGGCTGGTCCTTTTGGCGGTAGCAGGACTGGCCGCCTGTAATCCGGGGGCCACGCCTTCTCCTTCCCCGTCCGCCCCGACAAGCGCCGGCGCCAGCCCGTCCGCTTCCCCCGGCACACCGTCCCCGGACACCGAGACGACAGCGGCGGCGCCTTCGCCGTCGGCAGCGCCGTTGACAACCGGACCCGGACAGGGCAACGCTGAACTCGCCATCATGGTCAAATCCTCCGAAAACGGCCCGCCAGCCAACTTCACGCTCGTCTGCCAGAACGGGGTCCCTGCCGCCGAAAGCCAGCACCCCAACGCCGGCACCGCCTGCACTGCCCTCAAAGGCAACGCTGCCATCCTTGGCCCCGCCCCGAGGGCTACCGACCAGGTCTGTACGCAGCAATACGGCGGTCCACAGCAGGCAACAGTCTCCGGCGTCGTCGACGGAAAGCCCGTCGAAGCGAGCTTCAGCCTGAGCGACGGCTGCGAGATTGCCGCTTGGAACGCTGCTAAGGACGTCCTGGGCTCGAATGCAGGGGCTGTCTAAGCTGGTGCACCTCCCGCAGGAAGACTGGTTGCCGCGCCAGGCCGCCCACCAGCAGCGTGTCCGGCGCTACTCCGACCCCTACCTGGCCCGGCGGTCCGCCGGCCGGAAGCACCCGGTCGAGGACTTCCTCTTCACCTACTACACGCAGAAACCCGGGCAGCTTCTGCGCTGGCATGCCGGCGCCGGTGTCGTCCTCTCCGGCCCCGATGCGGCAGAGCGCAGCGACTGGAAGTACTACCGCGCGGCCGACGACGGCGAACTCACCGCCGCCGGTGTCCCGGCGGGCACCGCCGCTGTGACTGTCGACGTCGAGTCCTTCCTCCGGGAGCGCCGGGACGCACTGGAGTTCGCGGCCATCATCCTGGCAGGCACGGCAGCGAGGCCTGCACAGTTCGGTTGTTTCGGGCTGCACGAATGGGCCATGGTTTACCGCCAGGACAAGTTCGAGCTGCGGCACGAATACCTCCAGCTGCGGCTCGGCTCCGAGCACACGGACCAGGTGGTGGAGGAGAACCGGATCCGCTGCAGCCACTTTGACGCCTTCCGCTTCTACACTCCGGACGCCGTGCCGCTGAACAGCCTCGTGCCGAGCCGCGCGAACCAGCGGACCATGGAGCAACCCGGATGTCTGCACGCGAACATGGACCTCTACAAATGGGCGTACAAACTCGCTCCCCTGTTGCCCAGCGAACTGGTGATGGACTGCTTCGAGCTGTCCTGGCGGATCCGGGCGATGGATATGCAGGCGTCCCCGTACGACCTGGGCGAGTGGGGATATCCGCCCATCCGCATCGAAACACCCGAGGGCAAGGCCGAGTACGTGGACCAGCAGCGGTCCTTCGCCGCCGAATCGCAGGAGCTGCGGAAGCGGCTGCTGCAGGAGCTCGCCCCGGCGCTCCAGGCACTGAGCCCCATCGGCGCGCACCAGACCATCCCGGAAGGACCGCAATGACCACCTCCCATGAGGAACCCGGCCAGCTCGACGTCGACCTGACCGTCCGTCTCACCGAGTCACCGGGCGCGCCGCCGTACACCTTCCGGCTGGAGGCCCGCGACGGCACTCCCGGCCCCGGATCCACGCTGCCTGATCCGGCCGCAGCCCTCGAGGCCCTGCAGCGGTTCGGCGAGGACATCTTCTTCCCCAAGCCGGGTCCGCCGAAGATGTGCACCCAGCAGTACGGCGGCCCCCAGGTGGCCGTGGTGACAGGTTGGTTCCTGGCGCGCAAGGTACACAGCGAATTCAGCCGCACGGACGGCTGCGAGATCGCCCGTTGGCGGGCCATGGCACCGCTGCTCGGCGGGATCGCCGGCTCCACCGGGGCGATCTAAGCCGCCGACACGATCCCCGCCGCCGGCTGCGGCGGAACGGCGAACGGCACTGGCCGGCGGTGGAAACCGCCGGCCAGTGCCGTTCCTGAGGTGCTGGACGCCGCTTAGATGGCGTTGTTGGGAGCGGGGTTGCGATCCTCGTTCTGGATCTTGCCCTTCTCCTGCTTCACCTTCTTGCCCTTGTCCTTCTTGTCTTTCTTGTCCTTGCTGTCATGTTTTCCGTCGTCACCGCTGTCACCGGGACCGTCATTGCTGTCCTGGTCCTCGGAGGTCGGCGGAACCACCACGGTCCCCGCCGACGTCACCAGTACGCTGACGAACGTCGGATCACTGGCTCCGGCGAACGTGACGCGGCCGATGTAGGAACCGACTTTCAGGCCCTCCCACTTCAACGAAACCGAGCCGGAGTTCCCGTTTCCCAGCCGCAGCGGATTCGGCGCGAGCGTTGCATTGCCCACGTTCGGAACCAGCACGGACGCATCGACGCTTCCCTTGGTGGCCTGATCATTCGGGCTGGCGTAAAGGTTCGCATAGATGACGTAGTCACCTGGCGCCGGGTTCGGGATGGAAACGGACTCGCTGGCCGACGACGTTGCAACCGTCAACGGGCCGTCCGGGGTCTCCACGTACATGTCGAAGTCCGCGTTCGGGTCCGAGGAAAAGACCGAGAACTTGGCCAGCGGGCTGCCGGCCGGAACGTTCACCGACTTGACGAAAAACGAGGCATCAGTGTTGCCCGGGACCAGCTCAATCGGGGTGGAGTCGGCCTTGGACAGGCCGTCGAGAGTCATCCTGATGGGGCCGTTGGTGCCGGAGACGACCTTGATGGCTCCGGAACCGGTGCCGCCCTCGGACGTGAACGTAACATCCTTCGCGGCCACAGCGGACTGCGGACGGACCGCGATCGGGGACGCTACGTTCTTGCTGGCGCCCTGCCAGGTCAGCGAACCCATGGCGAACTTGCCGAGGGTCGCGTTCTGGTTCTCGAAGGAGACCTTGAAGGTCTTCTTCTCGCCCGCAGCGCTGAAGTTCAGCACACTGGGGCTCACGTTGACCTTCACGCCGGGAAGATCAACCTTGACCCGGTAGGTGCCCGGGGTCAGTGCGGTCACCGTACGGGTGACCTCGATCTTGCCGGTCAGGTTGCCCAGTGAGAAGGATGGAACGTTCATGTCCCGCGGCTTGGTGGTACCCACTCCCTGCATGCCCAGCTCAATCCCGGTGCCCTGGATGAAGGCCAGGTAGTCGTCCGTGCCGGCGTCGTACACCAGGCCGGGATCCAGCACGCGTGCCGGGTCCACCTGGCCGGCGCCGGTAGCGTGAACGTCCGTATCCTTGGCACCATTGGCGAGTTTGACTGCGCCCGCGGTGGTCATCATCGCTGACTTCACGACGGCGGGCGACCACTTCGGGTGCTTGGCCAGGATCAGGGCCCCGAACCCAGCCACGTGCGGCGATGCCATGGACGTGCCGGACAGGAAGCCGAAGTTGTCGCCGGACGTGCCGATCGGCGAAACGCCGGCCAGTACCGCAACGCCCGGGGCTGCGACGTCGGGCTTGAGCAGGTCGGATCCGGTGGCGAGGAGCGGGCCGCGGGAGGAGAAGCCCGCGATCTGCGGCTGCGCCTCGAGCGCCAGGCCCGTAGTGTCCTTGTTGATAAGGGACACGGTGAGGGCCGGGTTGGCGGCGACCTTGGCCTTGATGGTCTCGGTGGCCGGCGGGTTCACGTGGACCGTCGGGATGATGTGCTTATCCGTGTCCAGCGAGGAGTTGCTGAGATTCACCAGAATCATTCCAACGCCGCCGCCGCGGGCGACCTCGGCGCTCTTGGCGACGCGGTCAAAGACACCGCGGTCACAGACCACGACCTTGCCGGCCACTTTGGCCGGATCCAGGGTGTCCGGTCCGCACAGGGCGGCGTTGGGGTTCCCAGCGGCCGCGGCGGCATTGGCAGACACGACGACGCCCGCGTTCACGACCTCGCGGTTCATGATGCTGGCGCCGCGGAACTTACTGCCGTCAGAGAATTCGACGGTACCCTGCAGCTCCTGGGAGAAGCTGCTGGCAGCGACCGTGGTGACCCATGGGGCGCCGTGGTTGACGGTGCTGGCGGTCGGGCCGGAGTTGCCTGCCGAAACGGCTACGAAAATGCCGGCCGACGCGGCGGACAGGAACGCCATGGACATCGGATCGGTCGTGGTGGTTGTGGAGCCGGAGATCGAGTAGTTGAGCACGTCAACGCCGTCGTAGATGGCCTGGTCGACGGCGGCAACGGCGGAGGAGCTGTAGCAGCCGCCGCTGTTGGGATCGGTGTCCTCCCAGCAGACCTTGTAGATGGAGAGCTTGGCCGCCGGGGCCACCCCGCTCGTCAGGCCGAAGCTGCGGCCGTCAACAAAGGCCTCAACGTTGGCGTTGCCGGCGGCGGTGCTGGCCGTGTGGGTGCCGTGGCTGTCCACGTCGACCGGGGACAGCACTTCCTGCGGTGCACGGCCCTGCGCGGGGACGTACTTCAGGAAGTCGTCGGCAAAGTAATGGGCGCTGAGGACCTTGGAGTTGCACGCCGACCCGTCGAACCCTTCGCCGGTTTGGCATTCACCCACGAAAGTGTCGCCGTCGGACTTGAGCATGGCGATCTTGCCGTCGTCGGTGCGGTAGGGCACGCCCACCACCGGGTCCCCGACCAGCGGCTGGACCTGCTCGCCTGCGAAGAACGGATTGGAGGGAGTGTAGCCGGTGTCAATGACGCCGACGACGACACCCTTGCCGGCGGCATCCTGGCCGCCGAACTGAGTGTCCCAGGTGCCGCCGGAACCACTGAGCTTCAGGAAGTCGGAGCTCGAATAGTCGGGAGCGTTTTCCGTGTCGGGAGCAACCACCAGGACGCCGGGATCCTTGGCGAGCTTGATGGCCTGGTCGGCCGTCAGGGTCGCGCTAAAACCGTTGACTGCAGCAGTGAACTGACGCTGCATCTGGACTTTCTGTTGGCCGGCGACCTCGGACTGCTTCCTTTCGAGGTGCTGCTCATACTGCCTGACTTCGGCCTTGTCGGCGTCGAGCTTCTTCCCTGGTTCCGGTTTGGTGGCCGGCAGGCCGGGCGTGCCGCCGTCGTAGGTGGCGGCCGGTTTCTCGGCAAGGACGACGATGTAGCGGCCGTCCCGGTAGCTGTTCGGGTCCAGATTCTTCTGGACGACGCCGGCTACGGACACCCCCTGGGAGGGCGCCGCGGTTGCGGGGGCAATGGCGGCCGTTGACAGGAGAACCGGTAAGCCCAAGGTCAAAGCCGCGGCCCTCCGGAGTCCCCCGCTTCGAAGGAAGCTCTTTCCTGGTGATTTCACGAGCGTTTGGAACCTTTCGTAAGGAACGGTCCCGGCGTCCTGGCCGGGTGCTGCAGGCTGGCGGGGCAGCCGGAGCAAGAGCTCGCGCAGCCCTGGCGGATACCAGCCGAGTCATACAGTACAGACTGAGAGCCAGTTATGACATAGTTCACAAACAACAAATCGAAGTTTGTCACACACCTCGACACCGTCCGCCAAGTCAGTCGGGCTGCCGAGCGGGCAGAAAGGTGCGGGCCGACCCGAAGTCGACGGGTGGCGGCAGCAAGGAGATGGGCCGCGGGCACGCCGAGGCCCCGGGGCGGCAACGCTGTCATGGGCAAGCGTTTTTGCGGTGAGTTGGCGCGAGCCGGTGCCTGCTCGCGAGCTAAGGTCGAGGGGACTGCCGCTGACGAAGCACAGGCTGCGGGAGCTACTGCCGGGGCGTCCGGACGACCTCGCTGATCCAGGCTCGCGTCTTTTCGTCGACGGGGCCGGCCACGTTGCTTGCCCGGGCCGCCCGGTCTGCCTTGATCTTCTGCAGGACCATCCGGCCCAGGCCCGCGAACACGGCGGCGGCGAGGACGGGCAGCAGGACCGATTTTGATTTCTCAGACATGCGGACATCCTACTGACGGGGTCCGACGGAGACCATAGCTGCGGCGCCCCGAACGGGCCCTTTTCCCCCTCGACCGGTCGCAGTCAGGCCCTGAATGCGGCCGGAAGCGCGGCGGCCGGTAGAATGGGCATGCAAGCTCGCGGAGCGCCCGATCCCGTCGTTTTTTGACACGTCGATTGACATACTTTGATGGACCGTCCAAGTGGATGACCCCGTCTGGTAGTTGCCATCGGCACCGACCGGCGTGAGACGGCATCACTCCGCTGCGCCCTTACCCAACGCTCACGCACAGGAGTTACCGGATGCCCCGGATCGTTGTCGACGTCATGCCCAAGCCCGAGATTCTGGACCCGCAGGGGAAGGCCATCGTGGGTGCACTCCCCCGGCTGGGCTTCACCGCCTTTA
>JAODMA010000150.1 GCA_025464545.1 Arthrobacter sp.
CGACCGGCTGCCCCGGGACATCAAGGTGATGTTGGTCGCCGCCTTCCTGATCGCGCTCGGCTTCGGTCTGGTGGCTCCGGTCCTCCCCCAATTCGCCACGACGTTCGACGTCGGCGCCACGGCCGCCGCCGTGATCGTGAGCATCTTCGCTTTCATGCGGCTCGTGTTCGCCCCCGCCGGCGGGGTCCTGATCGTGCGGCTGGGAGAACGGCCGGTGTATGTGGCCGGCCTGCTGATCGTGGCGGCCTCCACCGCGGCCTGCGCCTTTGCCCAGGACTACTGGCAGCTGCTGGTCTTCCGGGGACTGGGCGGCGCGGGATCGGTGATGTTCACGGTGGCATCGATGGCGCTCGTGATCCGGCTGGCCCCGCCGGAAAGCCGCGGCCGCGTTTCCGGGGCCTACGCCTCGGCTTTCCTGATCGGAAACGTCTGCGGTCCGATTGTGGGCGGGCTGCTCGCGGGCTTCGGCCTCCGGGTCCCGTTCCTGGCCTACGCGGCCGCGCTGGTCCTGGCGGCCCTCGTGGTGCAGACCCAGCTCAGCCATGTTCCGGCCGCTTCCCGACCGGAGGGCGGCGGCGGCCCGGCCATGAAGCTGCGCGAGGCCTGGCAGGACAGCGCCTACCGGGCGGCGCTGTTCTCCAGCTTCGCCAACGGCTGGGCAACGTTCGGCGTACGGATGGCCACGGTCCCTTTGTTCGCGGTGGCGGCGCTGGGCGCCGGACCGGAGTCCGCCGGCTGGGCGCTGGCGGTGTTCGCCGCCGGAAACGCTGCGGCGCTGACCGTGTCCGGAAAGCTCGCGGACAATCTGGGCCGGAAACCGATGATGCTGGCCGGCCTGCTGGTAACCGGCACGGCCACTGCGGCCATCGGTTTCACCCACGAGCTGCCCTGGTTCCTGGTGGCCTCCGCCGTCGCCGGCATCGGTTCCGGCCTGCTCGGCCCCGCGCAGCAGGCCGCCATCGCCGATGTGGTCGGCAATGAACGCTCCGGCGGGCGCGTCCTCGCCGTCTTCCAGATGACCGCGGACAGCGGAGCGATCATCGGTCCCGTATGCGCCGGGCTGCTGGCGGACCGCCTGGGCTACGGCTGGGCGTTCGGCGTCACTGGCGGCGTCCTGGTCGCCGCAGCAGCGGGCTGGCTGCTGGCCCGGGAAACCCTTCGGGAGCAGGCGCCGCCGAAGGCCTGAACCGCGGCCCTGGCTGCGGTCCGCCGGAGACCCCGGCCGTGACTAAGCTGGACGGGACTTGTACAAACCTCCGGAGGTACTGCCTTATGGCGCCAATCGACCATTTACCTGGGAATTCAGCTACCCCCGACCCCGCCGGTGCGGGCAGGAAGAAACGCGCGCGACTGATCGCCGGTGCCGTAATTGTCGCCGTCGTGGCAGCAGTGGCGGTGCTGATTCCAGTCGTCCTTGGCACCTCGACGCCTGCTCCGTCCGCGGCTTCCGAATCGTCCGTCCAGACGGCCGCCCCGAGTTCTACCTCAGTAGCCGGCCCGGCCGTCACCTACTACGATCAGCCGGGGCCTCCGGCGGGATCCCCATTGGAAGCGGTTGAACCCCTCAAGGTGAACGTGTCCCCGGACCTGGTGGGCACCTCCCTGACCAAAGGCCTGGTGGGAATCTCGCTGGAAGCCACGGATCTGGCCGACCCCGTCCTCAGCAATGACAACGCCTCAATGGTGAAACTCCTCAAAGAAGCGGACCAGCCTGTCCTGCGCTTCGGCGGCAACGCCGTGGACCGCCGGTTCTTCTGGACCTCCACCGGTGAGGCGATCCCGTCCAGTTACAGGGGCGATAAGGCCCACCCGGTCAGGGCGGTGGGACCCGAGGACCTGGCCAGAGTCAACCAGCTCCTCGTGGCCGGCGATGCGACAATCAGCCTCACCGTGGACCTGGGCCACTACAACCCCGCCCGCGCAGCCGACATGGTCAAGCATGCCTCGCAGATCTTCGGTGACCGGCTGCTCAGCATCACCATCGGCAACGAACCCAACGGCTTCGTCTTTAACGACGTGAAGACCGGAGGCTACAGCCTGGAACAATACATCCGGGAACTGAAAGAGTACGCGAACGCGATGTACGCCGTGGCCCCCAACGTCCCAATCTCCGGGCCGGGCGCCTACGACGCGACGTGGTGGCAGCCGTTCGTCGATGCGGACATCCCACAGAAGAAGATCCTCTCCTTCCACAACTACCCGCTCTACAGCTGCGACGGCAGTGACCCCAAGGGCTCGCCGACCATGGCAAACCTGATGAGCCAGCTGATGCATCACCGTGCCGCCGAATACCAGCAGTCGGCGCTCCGGATCGGCCAGGCAGCCGGCCTGGAAACCTGGCTTCCGGAGACCGGGATCGCTGCGTGCCCGGGCTCCAACGAAACGTCCCGCACCCACGCCTCCGCCCTCTGGACTGCTGACTACGCGCTCAACGCCGCGCAGCTCGGTATAACGAGAATCGGTTTCCACAGCTCGATGCTCACCTGCAAGGGCGGGCCGCCGATGTCGGCCATCTGCAGCGGAGGTCCCTACCTGAAGTCCGACGGCCAGATGTCCGGCCGTGCCAACTTCTTCGGTATTTCGATGGTCGCCGAGCTGGAACGCGGAAAGTTCCTGAAGCTGGACAGCACCGGCGGCGGGCTGATGTACAGCTACGCCCTGCAGAACGCCGACGGCAGCACAACCGTGGTCCTGGTCAACCAGAACAACCCCGAGACGGCCGCCCAAGCGGATGTGACGCTGAACCTGCCTGGCAAGCCGCTAACCGGCACAATGACCCAGCTCAGCGGGCCCAGCTACGGTGCTGAGGACAGTACAGTGATCGACGGGGCCAAGTCGGAACCGACGCCACTGGCCGGGCGCACCACGGTGCCGGGCTTCCAGTACAAGTCCGGAACGCAGAACTTCAAGCTCACAGCCGGAACCGTGACGGTGCTGAACTTCACGTACTGACACTCCCC
>JAODMA010000170.1 GCA_025464545.1 Arthrobacter sp.
GGGGAGTCCTCGCCGATCTCCAGCCAGTGCTCGATCAGCATGCCGAACGGTGTGCCCCAGTCGCCGATATGGTTCTGCCGGATAACGGTGTCCCCCAGCGCCTCGAGCACCTTGACGAGGCTGTCGCCCACGACGGTGGTGCGCAGGTGCCCGACGTGCATCTCCTTCGCCACGTTGGGCGAGGAATAGTCGACGACAACGCGCCGTGGCTCCCGGGCCGGCCCGGCCGGCGCTGCGGCGCCGGCCGCGCCGGTGGCCTCGTCGTTGAGCAGCTCCTCGATCCAGGTCCCGTCGAAGGTCAGGTTGATGAAGCCCGGACCGGAAATCTCGACGGCGGTGCAGATGCCGTCCAGGTCCAGTGCGTCGACGATTTTCGCGGCGGCATCCCGGGGCGGCACCCCGACTTTCTTGGCCAGCGCCATGGCGGCGTTAATCTGGATGTCCGCAAACTGCGAGGGCCGGACCACCGGATCCGTGCTGCGGTACTCTTCGCCGAACGCGCTGGCAATCGCTGCCTGGACTCTGGGGACAACCATTTCGGCCGGATTATTCACACTGTTCAAATTAGCAGTTCAGCCCGGTCCCCGACGCCCGTGGTGCCGCCCGGTCAGGCGTCGGTGCGGAAGACCTGCACTACCGACGGGCGGGGGGCGCGGGCCTGGCCCGGCGCGGGCGTCGTGCCGGCCGCGACGTAATCCGGGAAGAAGGACAGCTGCGCGTCGAACGAGCCGTCCTCGCCCGGGTGCTGCACGGAGACGAACACGGAGCGTTCCTCGTCGCGGATGATGGGCCCGCAGGTTTCACCGTCGCGCGGGACCGCGAGGAACTGCTCCACCCGGCCGCGCTCGGCGCCGCCGAGGGTGACCTTGAACAGCCCATCCGCCTTGCCGATGCCTGACGGGGCGCCGTCGGTGGAGATCCAGAGGTTGCCGACGGAGTCGAACGCGAGATTGTCCGGGCAGGAGATGGGCGAGACCTGGTCCACCGGGAAGCCGGAGAAGTAGGTGACATCGCCCTGGGAGGGATCGCCGCACACCATCAGGAGGTTCCAGGTAAAGGCCGTGGAGGTCTGGTCGCCGGTCTCGGTGATTTCGACGATGTGGCCGTCACGGTTGTTGTTGCGGGGGTTGACCTCGGTGGCGCCCTCCTTGCCGAAGTTGCCGCGGTCCGAGTTGTTGGTGCAGGCGACGTAGACCTTGCGGGTGTGGAGGCTCGCTTCGACGTCCTCGCAGCGGTCCATCTTGGTGGGGCCGACCTTGTCCGCGGCCAGGCGCGTGTACACAAGGACTTCCTCGACCGACATCCCCGCCACCGCGGACTTGCCGTCCACCACCAGCGGCAGCCACTGGCCGGTGCCGTCGAAGCCGCCGTCGGAGGGGACGGTGCCGGTGCCGTCGACCTGGAACGCCGGGGAGCTGCCCGCGAACTTGGCAACATACAGGTTGCCCTCTGCCAGGAGGGTCATGTTGTGCGTGCGGTCGCCTTCGCGGTACTTGTTCTTGGAGACGAACTTGTAGAGGTAGTCGAAGCGCTCGTCGTCGCCCGAGTAAGCCACCACCTGGCCGGATTCCGCCACGATGACGTTGGCGCCCTCATGCTTGAAGCGGCCAAGGGCGGAGTGCTTCTTCGGCGTGGAGGCCGGATCGAAGGGGTCCACCTCCACGATCCAGCCGAAGCGGTTGGCCTCGTTCTCGTAGCCGGGGTTGTTGGTGTTGAACCGCGGATCATCGATTTCCCACTGCCGCGCGGTGGGCTGGTTGGTCAGCCCGTAGCGCTTGTCCGACGCGGAGGTTCCGGGGGAGACGAAGTAGCCGTTGAAGTTTTCCTCGCCGGAGAGGATGGTGCCCCAGGGGGTGGTGCCACCGGAACAGTTGCCCAACGTTCCGCGGATGGAGCGCCCGGCCGGGTCGGCGACGGTCCGGACCAGGGCCGAGCCGGCAACCGGGCCGGTCAGTTCGTAGGTGGTGTCGTTGAGGTAGCGGCGGTTGAGCCTGGCGCCCTTGACGTAGTTCCACGGCTGGTTCTTGTTCCGGCGTTCCAGCTCCACGACGGTCAGGCCGTGCGCGGCGGCGGCCACGGCACGGACCTCGGCCGCGGGGAGCGAGGGCGGGAACATGATGGTCTCATTGGTGTATTCGTGGTTGGCGAAGAGCACCGCGCGGCGGCCCTTGCTGCCCGGGATCTCGAGGATGTCCGTGTAGTCGTTGTTGTAGCCGAACTGCCGTGCCTGGGCTGCGGCGCTCTGGTGGTTGAGGTCAAAGTCCGGTGCATCGTTGAAGAGCGGATCGCCCCAGCGGATCACCGGCCGCCAACCGAATCCTGCCGGGACGGTGAACGCGTCGACGGCGGCGTCCACCGGGGCGATGGCCGTGAAAGTGAGCTTGGACCGGCCGAAGCCGTTCCTGGCGGCGGCAGCGAGGCCCGGACCGCCGTCGGCCGCCGCTGACTCCGCCGAGGCCAGGGCACCGCCGAACGCCACGGCGAGGGCTCCCGCGGCGCCGAAGCCGAGGACGGCGCGGCGGGACATGGTGGCGGACGCGATGTCACGGAAGTATTCGTCGGAGCTGGTGTTGCAGACTTCGCCGGAGCAGGCGTTATCGCACTTCAGCGCGCAGGTGACGGCGCTGCGCTTGCCTTTGGTGTGGCCGAGCATGGGGAGCAGGGTGAACTTGCGGCCGGGTATGACGGACATGGGAGACCTTCCATGGGTGGGATGTGCCCGCCCACCGTGTCAGCCGTTCCCGTCGCGGGGCCGTCAGCCAGATGAAGTTACGGTGAACTCTCCAGCGACTTTACGAAGTGTGCGTGGACCCGGCACAACCGGTCCAGCCACCAGTCCCGGCGCTCCGGGGCCGCGGCATGCGCGGCCAGGAGTGCCGGGTCAGCCGATACCTCGCGGAGCCGGATGGCGCCGTCGTCGGGGACCAGCGGGTCCCGGGTGACGTCGGCCGCCAGCAGGGACACGGTCCCCAGCCCGCACGCGTACGGCAGTTCCGGGAGGGCGGCTGCGAGCGCCAGCCCCGCGCGGATCCCCACGGAGGTGTCCAGGGCGGAGCTGACGACGGCGGGGAGCCCGGCCTGCGCCACGATGTCCAGGGCACGGCGCACTCCCCCGAGCGGCGCCACCTTCACGACGATCAGATCCGCGGCTCCGGCACGCGCCACCTTGAGCGGGTCCTCCTCCTTGCGTACGCTCTCGTCCGCGGCAATGAGCAGGGGGATCCCCGCGTCGCGCAGCCGGCGCCGCACTTCGGCGAGGCCGGCAATCCCAGGCACCGGCTGTTCGGCGTATTCGAGACCGAGGGTGGAGAGCCGGGTCAGCGCCTCGATGGCTTCCGGGACGTTCCAGCCGCCGTTGGCGTCCACCCGGATCATGGCATCGGGCAAGGCCTCCCGAACCGCGGCGACGCGGGAAAGGTCCTCCGCCAGGCTCTGGCCGCGCTCGGCGACCTTGACCTTGACGGCGTCCGCGCGGCCGAACCGGGCCAGGATCTCCGGCACGCGGTCCGCGGAAACCGCGGGGACAGTGGCGTTGACCGGGATGCTGGCCCGCAGCGGCGCGGGAAACCCCTGCCAGCCGGCCTCGACGGCGGAGGCGAGCCAGCGGGAAGCCTCTGCGGCGCCGTATTCCGGGAAGGGGCAGAATTCGCCCCAGCCCAGCGGTCCCCGCAGCAGCAAGGCTTCGCGCTGCAGGATGCCGCGGAATTTCACCCGCATCGGCAAACTCACTACGTGGGCGACGGCAAGGAGTTCGTCCAGCTCAGGGAGCTGCCCTGGACGGGACGGGGCTGGCCCCGGGGGGAAATCCGGAGAGTGCCGGGACGAATGGCTGAGCATCTTGTCACTCTACCGGGGGCTAGGACTGGTCCGGCTGCCGCAGTTCCCAGACATCAGCCGAGGCGCCATGCGGCAATTCCAGCTGCCACGCCTCATCCGGGCCGGGGTAAGCACGGACTGTCGTGGGCACAGAACGGTGGTGGTATGCCTCCACGATCGAGGCGTCTACGAAGATCCGGAATTCGTCGCCGCCGGCCACTTCCTGGGTGAACACCGTGCGCTGTCCCCGCGCCGAGCCCAGGACGAGCCGGATCCGGCCCTCGCCCCCGGTGACGTGTGCCTCGGCATACCCGGGCAGGGCCAGGGTTCCGGCGACTCCGGCGTACAGTCGCGCGCCGCGGTATGCCTGGAGTTCTGCCGCCGGCTCCACGGCGAGCGCGCCGCCGTGGACGGAGAGCTGCCGCGGAAACGTCAGGATGCCGGCCCAGCCGGCGTCGTCCGTCTGCTCCTGGCTGCGTCCCGGCCGCTCCCCGCCGCCCGCCGCTTCCGGCGACCAGCCCCACAGCAGGGTCCGCTGCGGCAGCGGCAGGATCTGCGGCGCATAGAATTCCCGGCCCAGATCCGCCCTTCCTCCCGTTTCCGGGGCGAAGACCGGGAGGCCGACGAGCCCGGGGACGACCGCACCGAGGAGATAACCGACGCCGTTGCCGTGTTCGTGGAGGTCCCCGGAGAGCCACAAGGAAGCCATCAGCAGCCAGGTCTCGGCTCCGGAGGAATCCGGGACGCGGACCAGTTGGGGGCACTCCCAGATCTCCGCGGGTAGGTGCCTGTCCGCGAGCGGATGGTCGGAGCTGAACCAGATCCCTTCATACTTCCAGTTCCCGAGATCGTCCACCCCGTAGAGCAGGACCGCGGCCCGGCCCGATGCCAACCCGGCTCCCTGGAGAGCGTAACGCCGGCCCTGGAAGTGGAAGATGAAAGCGTCCCGGACCGCGGTGACCTGAGGGTCCGGGGGCATACCGGCAGCCACGTGGTTGTCCTGCATCCAGGTCTCCAGGTTCCTGGAGCCGAGGGCGTCCGGCCCATCGGGCTGCGGACTGAGCGCTACCGGTTCTTCGGTCCAACGGACCAGGTCCGGCGAGCTCAGGTGTCCCCGGCGGATACCATGGTGGCGTGCCGCGTCCGGGTTGTACTGGAAGAAGACGTGGTAGCGGCCGTCGACGTAACTCAGGCCGTTCGGATCATTGATCCAGCCCTTCGCGGGCCGGGGATGGAAGCGGGGAAAGGCGGGGTCCGGGTGATTCGCCACGGTGTCCATGGCCACACACTACCCGCGCCCAAGTTGGCCGGTCACGGCCGTGCCGGGCGGAACCAGGGCGCGACCTCCCTTCTGGAGCGCCCGCTTGGCACAGGCCGGCCTCAGGCGCCGCATAAAGTTCTGTGGGAACCTGATAGTGATGGATTTTCGTCAGGAACGCACAGACCAACAAACGCCGGCAGGCTACGCGGGGCAGCAGTTCAACCCTGCCCCGAAGCGCCGTGACCCCGCGGAACGGCCGGGCGGGAAGCCCGGCAAGGGCCTCGGGTTGACGTTCCTGCTTGCCACGCTCGCCTGCCTGGCCGCACTGGCCGCCACCTACTTTTTCTTTGTCCGCACCACCACGGGACAATTCATCGACGAATCGGCCCTGGTCGAGGCGGTCGACATCCATGGCACGGCGGGCAAGGCGGCCAACAAGCTGCTTGACGGCCTGCCTGCCCTGTCCGTGCTGATTGCCACCGTCGTCGTTCTCTTCGTCACCATCCTGCGGCGGCGCTGGGCCGCGGCGGGAATCGCGGTGGCGGCCTGCGTGGGCGCCAACCTGGCCACCCAGATCCTCAAAGACCTGGTGCCAGTCCGGCCCTACCGCGGAATCGAGACACTGGAGCTGAACTCCCTGCCCTCGGGCCACACCACGCTGGCGGCGTCCGCCGCAGCGGCCGTTTTCCTGGTGGTTTCGCCGCGCTGGCGTCCGCTGGTCGGCTTCCTGGGCGGCAGCTTCGCCGTCGCTACCGGAGTGTCCACCCTCATCAACCAGTGGCACCGCCCCGCCGACGTCGTAGCCGCCTTCCTCGTGGTGGGAGCGTTCATGGTCCCGGCCGGCTGGTTGATCGTCCGCACCGGACCCGGCTGGAATGGCTGGACCGGTTACGGGGAACACTGGGCAGCCTCGCGGCTGTGGCTCGCACTCCCCATGCTCGCAGGACTCGCCTCGGCCGGCGTGGCCAGCTACGCCCTGCTGAGGATCGCCCCCGGTCCGGGTCAGGAGGGCAGCACCACCAACTACTTCTGGGCCGGAACCTCCCTGATAGTGATCGCAGGGTACCTCGCGACGGTGGCCGGGGTGTGGCTGTTCGGACAGGCCGCACGGCGGCGGCGCGCATCGCGGCGCTAAGCCGCCCGCGCTAGCCCCAAACCGTTTACATCGCAGCGGGGCGGGTCCAGAATTGGCCGTGCATAGCAGCCACTTTTTAGCGGGTGCGCTGGCTTCTTCCGCACCGTCGACACTGCATAGTTCCGAGGTACCGTCATGGGCGATGTTGGGCAATCTCCGGATTCACGACGCACGGCCGCCGTCGCGGCCGTGCCCTCGCAGCAACGAATCAATGCCTTCCTCCGCGA
>JAODMA010000187.1 GCA_025464545.1 Arthrobacter sp.
ATGCCTCATTGGATCCATTCGTTGCCGGCCCATTCTGCTCGCGTGCGAAGTTCGCTGGAGATCTCCGACCAGAGCATGCCGATGAAGAACACGCAGGCGTCGCCTTCGTTGTCCCACCGCCGGACTCGTGAAGGACTTCGTACTGATGGTATCCATCCCGCCGTCCGAATTTTTCCAGGCTGAAGTCCGGCAGTGCGGGGCCGGGGAAATTCTTACCGACAGGCGAAGTGAAGTTTTCCCTGGGGAAGCCGTAGCCGTCGATGAGGTGCCCGGGTTGGAGCACCACGGGGGTCCTGGGCCCCCCACATCCATCACTCACTCCTCAAATACTTAGTGCGCCAGACGGCGCCAACCCGGCGAACTTAGCCGTTCCACGCGCCGGGGTCATGTCACGGCCACCGGACGCCCCGCGTGCCCCTGGCCATGGCCGGACCGGGCTGAAGCAGGTACAACTGAGGAATGACGACCTCACTCCTGGTGCTCGGCCCGTTGATGCGTTACGTGGATGAGACCTCGGCGAGTATTTGGGTGGAGACCCGGACTGCTGCCCGGGTCCTGATCCGGGCCGGCGGCCGGGGCTGGGAGGCCCGTACCTTCGCGGTCCACGGTCACCACTACGCTCTGGTGGAGTTGGCCGGACTGGAGCCGGGGACGGTCATGCCCTACACCCTTGAGGTCAATGGATCGCAGGTCTGGCCCGAGCCCACGTCCGGGTTTCCACCGCCAATGGTCACGACACTGAAGCCCGGCAAGCCCCTGCGGATGGCCTTCGGCTCCTGCCGCACCAGCGTCCCGCACGATGAGTCCGGCAACCGGACCCACGGCGTCGACTCGCTGCGTGCCTACGCACTGGGGATGGCCTCCGACAGTGCGCTGGCGTGGCCGGATCTGGTGGCTTTTCTCGGGGACCAGGTGTACGCCGACTTGACCAGCGAGCAGATGCAGCAGTTCATCAGAGCCCGCCGCGACATGACGGAACCGCCTGGCGAGGAGTTGAAGGACTACGAGGAGTACGCCCACCTCTACTATCTTGCCTGGTCGGACCCTGCGAACAGGTGGTTGCTGTCCACCCTGCCCAGCGCCATGATCTTCGACGATCACGACATCCGCGACGACTGGAACTCCTCACTGAGCTGGCGGACGACTATGGAAGCCACCTCGTGGTGGCATGAACGGATTGTCGCGGGGCTGGCTTCCTATTGGGTGTACCAGCATCTGGGAAACCTGTCGCCCCAGGAGCGCGCCGAGGATGCTATCTGGCAGCAGATCACACGGCATCGGGGCGAGGCAGAGCTCGACCTGAGCGCGGAGCTGGACCGTTTCGCCGAGCAGGCCGACAAGGACCCGGAATCGTACCGGTGGAGCTTCTCCCGGGATTTCGGGGACACCCGGCTGATTGTCGTGGACTCCCGCGCTGCGCGGAACCTGAAGCCGGAGGAGCGCGCCCTGCTTGACAAGGTGGAAATGGCTTGGCTGGACGGCCGCATGCGGGGCGGCTTCCGCCACCTGCTGGTGGCGACGTCCCTGCCCTTCTTGTTGCCGATGGGCCTGCACCACGTCGAGGCCTGGGATGAGGCCGTCTCCGAAGGTGCGTGGGGGAAGTTGGCTGCCCGGGCCGGTGAGAAGCTGCGCCAGGCGCTGGACCTGGAACACTGGGGCGCCTTCCAGAAAAGTTTCCAGGAGTTGGCGGCCGTAGCCACTGAAGTCGCCGATGGCAAGCGCGGCCCGGCGCCGGATACGGTCACGTTCCTCTCCGGGGACGTTCACTTCTCCTATGTATCGGAAGTGGAGCGTGCCTCGGGCAGCCGGATCCTGCAGGCAGTCTGCTCCCCAATTCGCAACCCGTTGCCCCGGTTGATGAGGTCCTTCTCGGCCGTCACTTCATACGGCTTGGCCGGCTCGGTGGGAGCGGCGGTGGCGCACTCGGCGAAAGTCCCGGACCCCCCGTTCCGCTGGTCCAGCGTGAAGGGGCCGTGGTTCGACAACAACCTGGCCTGCCTCGAGGTGGCGCCGGAGGGGTTGAAGCTGTGGTGGCAAACAGGCGTGGTCGACGATGACGATCATCTGCACCCCAGACTGGAACGGGTCGCCTCCTTTACGGTGGCTGCCCGGACGGCCGGGGAGCCCGCCCGTGACGAACGGTAAACGGTGCCCTGCGCCGTGAGCCCGGCCTCACTAGCGGCGTCGGAGGAATAGCAGGAGGGTTCAAAGGCTTGATCCTGACAGCGGGGCTATGTGGCCGCCGCCAGAATAAAAAGGATGCCTTTTGCCCACTGCTTTCATCCCGTTCACCCTGCGCGCCACCGCCCGGGACGGCTACCAGCGGGCCTTCCGCACAGATATTGAACGGCTGACATCAGACCATCGCGCGCCGCTGTCCACGGTCGGGTCGACGGACTCGACAGCATGCCTGCGGGGCGCCATTGCCAAAGGGGATCACACCGCCAATGAGGCGAGCCTCGCCAGGTTCCTGGAGGACCGGATGGCCGCCAAAGGCATTCACGTCGACATCATGGTCAACCTGGAACACTAGCAACCACCGCCCTGAGCCTCTATTCTCTTGCCATGAGAGTCGGCGGCGCATTTTGGCGGACGGAATCGCGTCCTCATGAGTGCGATCCGGCGCACCGGTGGCGACTCCCAAGCCTTAGCCGAGGAGTCCGGAGCGGCATCGCGAACGAGCGGCACATGAACACGCAAAGCGGCCCTCCGCCGGACAACTACGACGAGTTCCTCTCGAGGCTGGACGCCGCCACGACCAGCCTGACCGCGCGTGCGGCCTCGCTGGACAAAGCGATGACGGCCGTCTCATTGCTCCTGGGACCATATGAATCCGCCGTCCGGAAATGGGAACGGCGCCGCGTTTCCGTCGGCGAGCACCTGGACCGTTCCACGGGTACGCCACAGACTTACGTTGCCCTGAGCGAGCTCCATGACATGGCAGTGAAGATGGAAGCGATGCTCCGTGCCCGTACCCACCGCGTCACCGAAAAGTTGATGCTCATGCAGGGGCGTCGCGCCGCGATCGACAAGTCACTGCTGGAGCTGGAGATGAGCAGGGCCAAACTGAATACGTCGCGGATGCTGTCGCAGGACCGCGAGAAGCTCAGCAGGGTCTTTTCAGAACTTGCTGGCTCGGTCGGTGCCGCCGGTACCATATCCGACCTGGGCCTGTTTGGGGATCTCAAGGAAGCACGCGAGGCAGTCATCCTGGCTGAAGCGCTGATGGAAGTGAAGGGTACTGGAAATGGATAATTCGGTTCACCATCAGCCCGGGAAGAACGCCGTAACTTTAGTCCGCTGGTCAAAGAAACCCGGCCAGGATCCTATTGTCAGGTTCGTCCTGTTCAGTATCTTCGGGTTGCTCCTGTGCCTGATGTTGATGGTCTTTCTGCCCGGCCTCAGAAGTTTCGGTGCACTGGTGTCGTTCACCGCCATCTTCGCGGTGATTCTCATGTCTCCCACGGTGTCGAGTCAGAGGAGATTTACGCAGGGGCTGACAAAGCGGATCAATGACACGATCGCTGAGGTGACCAGCACGCCAGGTGACCAACTGTCGGTCAAGCAATTTCGTTCCCTGATCAAAAGCGGCGAGCAGCTCGCGCTCTCTGTCAGCGGCGTGCCGGGGTTGCGCCTGCACGTGGAGCGGGCTCCGGTACGGGACAAAAATGCCCCGGAGAAGTGGTCTGCAGTCTTCACTGTAATCCCTCCCGAGAACGGCACGGCCAGCTTCGATCGGCTGGTTGCCGCGGCAATCGGCACCGGCCCCGACGCCTCCACGACCAGGACCGATCCGGCCTAGCCCAGGGTATTGTCCGGTCGACGCGTGAGGAGTAGTTTGCGCATACGCGCGCTTCCTGCCTCCGCGGTTGTTCCCCGCCCCGATCCCTGCAGCGGCTCGCTTATGCATTGCTGGCCGCATCAGGATGTGGTGCTTCAACGGCCGGCCCGCCTGCGGCCACGGGAGAAACCAGCTGCTGCTCTATCTGCGCCCGAACCCGTTGGCTCCTGCAGTGCCGGCGGCCAGCCGGACGTTCGTGGGAGGATTCCACCATGCCGCTACGCCTCCTGTTCGTCTCCGATACCCACGTTCCCAGCCGCGCGCGGACGCTTCCTTCCCAGGTTTGGGCCGCCGTCGAGAGCGCCGACGTGGTGTTCCACGCCGGTGACTGGGTGACCGGCTCCCTGCTGGACGAATTTGAGCACCGAAGCCGAAGGCTTGTTGCCGTCTACGGCAACAACGATGGCCCGGAGCTTCGTCGGCGCCTGCCGGAAACCACCTCTGTGACCCTGGACGGAGTGAAATTCGCCATGGTGCATGAGACGGGTCCGGCTAAAGGCCGGGAGCAACGCTCCGAGGCGCTGTACCCGGACGCCGACGTCCTGGTCTTCGGCCACAGCCACATTCCCTGGGACACAACCGGCCCGAACGGACTCCGCCTGCTGAACCCCGGCTCCCCCACCGACCGCCGACGCCAGCCTTTCTGCACGTACCTCACCGCAGGCGTCGAGGGCGGCCACTTGGTGGATGTCCAGCTTGTAGCGGTCCACCGGGACTAATTGAGACGATTGCTGGACAGCACGGAAATAGGTAGACTGGTCTACCTATTCCTAGGAGTGTGCCATGACGACGACCCCCAGCAGCGATCGCAAGCGCCGGGGGCCCGCACGTGCACGGATTCTGGACGCTGCGGCGCAGCACTTTTATGCCGATGGCATTGCCGCGACCGGCATCGACGTGATCACCGCGTCCGCCGGCGTGGCAAAGATGAGCCTGTACAACAACTTCGCGTCCAAGGCTGCGCTGGTCGAGGCGTACATCGATGCCCGTCATGAGGAGTGGCTGGGTCTGTATCGAGCCCGGATCACGGACACCTCCACGGCCCAGGACGGCGTTCTTGCCGTGTTCGATGCCTACATCGACCACGCAGCGGCCGCCTACGACCACGGTTTCCGGGGATGCGGCCTCCTGAATGCCGCTGCTGAACTTGGCGCGGACGATCCTGGGAGGGCTGCGGTCCGCCGCCACAAGGAGCAGGTCGAACGGATCCTCACGGAACACTTGGGCAGGTTGACCGACCCGTCGGCGGCGCAGCGGCTGGCGGAACGCTTCAGCTTCCTGCTGGAGGGGGCGATGGCCCGGGCCGGTCTGGAGGGCGAGCCGACGCGATTGCTCCATGCCCGCGGGTTCGCCGCCGAGATGCTGACCGCGCTGTGAACCGGTCTACCGGCGGCGTAACCGCGATCCTGATCACTTCGTTCTTGTGGGGGACTACGGGAACCGCCGCGACGTTCGCGTCCGACGCCGGCCCGCTGGCGATCGGAGCGGCCGCATTGGGGGTTGGCGGCCTGCTGCAAGCAGCCATAGCCCTGCCCTCCCTGGCCGACGCGCGGCAGGCGCTGCGGCGGCACGC
>JAODMA010000196.1 GCA_025464545.1 Arthrobacter sp.
AGGAGCGGGAAGCCGCCGAGGCGCTTAAGACGGCCGCTGAACCGCTCGCGACGGAACTCACCGACGCCGCCAAGAACGTCGCGGAAGGGCTCAAGGAGCCCGCCCAGGCCGCCATGGAAAACGTCAAGGCAACCGCCGCGGACGCCACCGAACACGTCAAAGCCGAGGGGCAGGGCGCTGTGGCCGATGTGAAGGACAAAGCTGCGGACGCCAAGGAAAACGTCCAGCAGGCTTAAAAACGTAGGATCTGGCCGGCCGCCTCTCGCTGACGTGATGGGTGGCCGGCCGGTGCACTGAAACCCCTAAAAGGATGGTCCCCATGGCAGAGAACGACGCCGCAGAGCACACCCCTACCAACGCTGGATCCGAGGAAAGCAGCACGGCAAAGGCCCGCACGGCGCCTGCCCCGGACGATTCCCGCAAGCCCGACAGCCCCACGGATGTCACTAAACCGTCGTGGAAGTACATCGCGAAGAAGACCCTGCGCGAATTCACCAAGGACCAGTGTCCGGACCTCGCCGCCGCCCTGACCTATTACTCAGTCCTCTCACTCTTCCCGGCGCTCCTCGCCTTGGTGTCACTGCTGGGCATCTTCGGCCAGGCCGAGAAGACCACCGGGGCGCTTCTGGAGATCGTCCAGGGTTTCGCCCCGGGGGACACGGTGGAGGCCATCCGCGAGCCGATCCAGAAGCTCACCAGCTCCTCCGCTGCGGGTTTTACGCTTGTGATCGGCATCCTCACGGCCCTCTGGTCCGCCTCCGGCTACGTCGGGGCGTTTGCCCGGGCCATGAACCGGGTCTACGAGATCGATGAAGGCCGCCCGTTCATCAAGCTCCGGGGCACCGTCCTCGGCGTCACCATCGTCAACCTCCTGATCGTCGTCGTGCTGGCCGCCATGCTGGTCCTGACCGGACCGGTGGCTGAGTCCGTCGGCAACGCGATTGGTCTGGGCGGCGCCTTCCTGACGGCCTGGAACATCCTGAAATGGCCGGTCATGGTGGTCCTCGTCGTGCTGGCGATCGCCATCCTCTACTACGCCACCCCGAACGTGCAGCAGCCCAAATTCCGTTGGATGAGCCTGGGCTCCTTCATTGCCTTGGTGATCTTCCTGCTGGCCTCCCTCGGCTTCGCGCTGTACGTGGCCAACTTCAGCAGCTACAACGAGACCTACGGGACCATCGGCGGCGTCATCGTTTCACTGCTGTGGCTCTGGATCCTGACCATGTCCCTGCTGTTCGGTGCCGAGTTCGACGCCGAGATGGAACGTGGCCGCCAGCTCCAGGCCGGCATCGAGGCCGAGGAAACTATCCAGCTGCCGCCCCGTGACACCAAGAAGAGCGACAAACTGCAGGAAAAGGAAGAGGAAGACATCCGTCACGGCCGCGAGCTGCGTGAACAGCACAGCGACGCGAACCAGGATCCCGGCCGGAAGGACGCCCCGAACCGGCGTGACTCGCGGGACCAAAGCCCCTAGCCCGGCGGGGCACGGTGCGGTCTACTAAGGCCAGATCCGGCGGTCAGCGCCGGCCTGATCCGGAAGGAAGCAGTTGGCACCCGCAGCAGGGCAGGGGCGCGGCACCGTGGCCGTGGGCTACGACGGGTCCGAAGCCGCGCGGCAGGCAGTCCAGTGGGCCGCCGAGTACGCGGCCACATTGCAGTCCCCGCTCCGCGTGGTGCACGCCTGGGTCTGGCCGATCTTCACCAAGAACCTCGGGCCAGTCAAGGGCGTGGAGGGCAGCGGGCTGCGGCATTCCGCCGAAACGATCGTCGCCGAAGGCGTCGAGCTGGCCCGTCAGGCCTACCGTCCGCTGTCGGGCGTCGTCCCGGGCGCCGCGGCAGGTGGAAGTGCCGCCGCACCGGCCGACGCCGATACTGTCGCCGTCGACGGCGTGATGGAAGCCGGTCTCCCGGCGCAGGTTCTCCGGAGCGCGGCCCGGGAGGCGCGCCTCCTGGTGATCGCCAGCCGCGGTGTCGGCGGCCTGCTGGGGCAGCTGGCGGGCTCGGTCTGCCTCGAGCTGGCCGGCTCCTCGCCCTGCCCCCTGATTGTCATCCGCCGTCCACGGAACCCCGATAAACCCGTCGTCGTGGGCATCGACGGGACGTCACGGAGTTCGGCGGCACTGGCCGGCGCCCTCCATCTGGCGGCCACGCTCCGCACCTCCCTGCAGGTGGTCCACATCGACCAGTCCCGCGGCGGGGACCGCGACGAGCATGGCCGCCACACCCCGCTCCAAGGCCAGGAAGTGCTGGACCACGCCTTGGCTGAAGCACGGAGGCTGGCGCCGGAGCTGGCGGTCTCGGGCACGCTGGTGCACGGCCGCGCCGCCTCCAAGGAGCTGCTGGCGGCAGCAGCCGACGCGGACGTACTGGTGATCGGAACGCACAACCGGGAGGGCGGCCCCGGCAATACTGTCTCCGCCGTGCTGCATAAGGCGCGCTGCAACGTGCTCATCACACGCTGACGCCAGGTCGGAACGTGGTTCCCACGGCCCCGGCGGCGCAGGGACGGAAGGTGCCAGGAGAGGAGGGCGTGGTGCGAGCTTGGCGGGTGGTCCGGCCGGGACCGATCAAAACCGACCCCCTGGCCGTCGCTGAATGCCCTGATCCCCGTCCGGGTCCCGGCGAGGTGCTGCTGAGGGTCCGGGTGTGCGGGGTGTGCCGTACCGACCTGCATCTGGCCGTGGGGGATCTGGCGCCGAAGCACGACGGGACGATTCCGGGGCACGAGGTCGTCGGTGAAGTCCTTCAGTCCGGCCCGCGGGCCAAACGGTTCAAACGGGGTGAGCGCGTCGGCGTGGCCTGGCTGGGCGGGACCTGCGGTTCCTGCCGGTTTTGCCTGCGCGGAGAGGAAAACCTCTGCCTGAAACCGACCTTCACCGGATGGGACCGAGACGGCGGGTATGCCGAGCTGATCACCGTGGCGGAGAAGTATGCGTACCGCATCCCGGACGTCTTCTCGGATGAGGAAGCGGCACCGCTGCTCTGCGCCGGCATTATCGGATACCGCGCCCTGGTCAGGGCGGAGCTGCCCATCGGCGGCCGGCTGGGCATTTACGGATTCGGTGGGTCCGCCCACCTGGCCGCTCAGATCGCCCTCTACCAGGGCGCCCGCCTCTATGTCATGACTCGTTCGGAGGATGCGCGCCGTCTGGCACTGGAGTTGGGCGCTACCTTCGCCGGTGGTGTGGAGGAGGATCCGCCGGACCCGCTGGACGCCGCGATCCTCTTCGCACCGGCCGGCGGCCTGGTGCCGGTGGCGCTGCGTGCTTTGGACCGTGGCGGGACCCTCGCGGTGGCCGGCATCCACCTGAGCGAAATTCCGCCACTGAACTACGCCCGGGAACTGTTTCAGGAACGCCAGCTCCGCAGCGTCACTGCCAACACCCGCGCCGACGGTGAGGAGTTCTTCCGCATCGCCGCGGAGATCCCGCTCCGCCCCGCCACCGTAACCTACCCTTTTTCCTCTGCGGACAAGGCCCTGCTGGATCTGGAGGAAGGCCGGATTACCGGTGCCGCCGTCTTACAGATAGGTTGAACCGGTCCGGCCGTTCCAGCCGGGCCCCGGCCAGCGGGCCGCTACCCAAGCAGGGCGTCGAGGGCGGTGAAGCCGTAGCCGGCCTGCTGGATGCGGCTGATGATTTGACTTAGGGCGTCGGCGTCGAGCGTGGTTCCGTCATTGGGGTTGGCCCCGACGTGCATGAGGACAATCTCCCCCGGCTGCAGCTGGGCGAGGACCCGGTCCGCTACGATCTCCGCCGTGATCCCACCGCTGGTGCCTTTCCATCCCAGCGTGTCCACCGTCCAGCGGACCGGGAGATAGCCGAGGCTGTTCACCGCGGCAATGGTCCGGGCATCCCGTTCGCCGAACGGAAACCGGAACAGCGGCCGGGGATCGCCGCCGGCAGCCTGGATGGCCTGCTGCGCCCCGATCAGCTGGTCTCCGATCGCAGTATCAGGGAGTCCGGTGAAGCCCGGATGCGTCATCGAGTGGTTGCCCAGCCGGTGTCCGCCGTCGACGATTGCGGCGACTCCCGCCCGGTTGGAGTTGGCCCAGCTGCCGGTGAGGAAGAAGGTGCCACGGACGCCGGCCGCCGCGAGAGTCTGCAGGATCCCGGAGAGCCCGGCGGAATTGCCTCCGGCGTCGAACGTCAAAGCCACCACCGGTCCGGCGCCGGGGATGACCTCGAGGTCTCGGCCGGCGAGCGCTGCGGGGAACGGCACCCCGCCGGCGGGAGGTGCCGGGGCGGGAGCCTCCGGTTCCGGAAGTCTGGGCGCGGGAGGCTGCACCGGCGGGACCGGAACCGGCTCCGCCGGGATCGGCAGAACGGGAACCGGTTCAGCGGGGGTTGAACCGCCCGGGTCCGGAGTTGGACTTCCCGACGGCGCCGCACTGGCGGGCGCACTCGGGGTCAGGGTGCTGGCGTTACCGGAGGCCGTGGCCGATGCCGCCGGACCGGCGGCCGGCGGGCGGACGGCAAAGATGAGCGCCAGAACCACCCCCGCTGCCATGAGCGCTACGGCGGCCCCCACCGCCGCAAGGCGGCGCTGGTCGGAAAAGATCGACCCCATGGTTCACGGTGGCACCGCGGCGCCGCTGGGACAAGAGCTGAAAGGCCCGACGCCGGTGGCCGGCGGTCAGTCCCCCGGCTGGGACCCGGCCGCGGCCGGGATCAGCCGGTCAGCCCGGTACCGGTCGAACAGCCGGATGAAGGAGTCCTCCGTTCGGCGGTAGCCGGTGAAGCCTGCCAGTCGGCTC
>JAODMA010000220.1 GCA_025464545.1 Arthrobacter sp.
GGGCTTCCACCTGGGCTGTTTCCCGGTGGTCGACGGCGACGGGGATTCCGACCCCGCCAGCCTCGATCACCAGCTGGGCCGTTTCCTCGACGGTTTCCGGGCGGTTGTAATCGGAGCGCCGGCCCAGTGCTGAGCGGCCGGTGCAGTAGACCGTCGCGCCGGCCTCTCCGAGGGCCACGGCTGTCCCTCGCCCGGCGCCCCGCGTGGCCCCGGCCACCAGCGCCACTTTTCCCGTCAGTGCCGGTTCCATGCCCTTGCCTCCCCGCCATCAGGGCCTCCAGCCAACCACGCGCACCGGCAGTCAGGACAGGGGCGGAAGCCCCGGGAGCGAAGCAAAAATGTCCGGGATCCCAGACCCGTGTGCGCCCGAGTGGCTCACACACCGGCTCCACCGTGGCGCATGCTTAAGTACGGGATACCGGACACCGTCGATTTCGAAGAGGACGCATGGCAGCGAGCAGCAGCACCCTGAACACCACCGCGCCAGGCTTCACCGCGCCGGAAGCCGCGGCGCCCCACGCCGTCGTCAAGCACGCCGCAAAGGCCGCAAAGCCTACGTCGAAAGTGCCGGCGGCTGAGAACACCCTGCGCATCCTCAAACTGCTGGCCTCCAAGCGGGGGCCAATGGCGGCGTCGAACATTGCCTCGGCGCTGGGCCTGCCCCGCTCCAGCGTCTATCACCTGCTTGGCGTGATGGAAGCGAACGGCTTTGTCCTGCACCTGCACGAGGAGCAGCGCTACGGCCTGGGCATCAGCGCCTTCGAGCTCAGCTCGGCCTATTCGCGGCAGGAACCGCTCTCCCGGCTCGGCCGGCCGCTGCTCGCCGCGCTGGTGGACGTGATCGGCGAAAGCGCCCACCTCGCTGTGCTGCACGGCCGTGACGTGCTCTACATCGTGGAGGAGCGGGCGAAGAACCGGCCCTCGCTCGTGACCGACGTCGGCGTCCGGCTGCCCAGCCACCTGACCGCGAGCGGGCGTGCCATCCTCGCGGCGTTGCCGAAGTCCCAGGTCCGGGCGCTCTATCCCAACGCGGCCGCCTTCAGCTCCCGGCACGAGACCGAGTCGCCCATCAGAAAGTACTCGGCACTGTCCTCGCATCTGGACCAGGTCCGGCAGCGTGGTTACGCCACCGAGCACGGCGAGGTGACGCCGGGCTTCGGTTCAATCGCCGCCGCTGTCACGGACCATGTGGGCTGGCCGACGGCCGCCGTCGCCGTAACCTTCCTCGAGGACAAGCTTCCCGCCGAGCAATGGCCGGCCCTGGCCGTGCGGGTGCAGAAGGTCGCGGACGAACTCTCGGTCCGGATCCACGGCCGCCCCTCCACCTGACCCCGCCGCGATGCCCTGTCCGCCCAACTGGGTAGCAGCAGGGGCCGTTTTGGGCGCCCAAAACGGCCCCTGCTGCAAGCTACTTGGGGACGACCGGGCGGGTCTGGGATTCCGGACGGCACCGCTCCCAAGGCCCTGTTTCCGCGGCTGCCCGCAGGCTTTAGTTGATACAGAACCTCATTCACCGAACCACCGAGAAACGAAGGAGCCCCCATGGCACCCGCCGATTTCACCACCGGTTCCCGCCCGGTCAAAGCAGCCCGCGGCACTGAGCTCACAGCCAAGAGCTGGCAGACGGAAGCACCGCTGCGGATGCTCATGAACAACCTGGACCCGGAAGTCGCCGAGCGCCCCGATGACCTGGTGGTCTACGGCGGCACCGGCCGAGCCGTCCGGTCCTGGGCCGCGTTCGACGCCATCACCCGCACCCTCAAGACCATGGAAGACGACGAGACCCTGCTGGTCCAGTCCGGTAAGCCGGTCGGCGTCTTCCGCACCAACGTCTGGGCCCCGCGCGTGCTGCTGGCCAACTCCAACCTCGTCGGCGACTGGGCCAACTGGCCGGAGTTCCGCCGGCTGGAGGCCGAGGGCCTGATGATGTACGGACAGATGACCGCCGGGTCCTGGATCTACATCGGCACGCAGGGAATCCTGCAAGGCACCTTCGAGACCTTCGCGGCGATCGCCCGCAAGCTCACCGGCGACGAAAACGGCACCCTGGCCGGCACCCTGACCCTCACCGGCGGCTGCGGCGGCATGGGCGGTGCGCAGCCGCTGGCCGTCACCCTGAACGGCGGCGCCTGCCTGATCGTCGACGTCGACGAAAGCCACCTGCGCCGCCGCGCCGGCAAGCGCTACCTCGACGAGGTGGAAACCGACCTCGACACCGCCATCGCCAAGGTCCTGGCGGCCAAGGAAGAGCGCCGCGGCTGGTCTGTCGGTTATGTCGGCAACGCCGCCGAGGTCTTCCCGGAGATCCTGCGCCGGCACAACGCCGGTGAGCTGACCGTCGACATCGTCACGGACCAGACCTCCGCCCACGACCCCCTGAGCTACCTGCCCGAGGGCATCACCGTGGCGGAATGGCACCGCGAGGCCGCCGCCGACCCGGAGGGCTTCACCAAGAAGGCCCAGGCTTCGATGGCCAGGCACGTCCAGGCGATGGTCGAGTTCCAGGACGCCGGCGCCGAAGTGTTCGACTATGGCAACTCGCTCCGCGACGAGGCGCGCAAGGGCGGCTACAACCGCGCCTTTGAGTTCCCCGGCTTTGTCCCGGCCTACATCCGTCCGCTGTTCTGCGAGGGCCTCGGACCGTTCCGCTGGGTGGCGCTCTCCGGCGACCCGGCGGACATCGCCGTCACGGACGCGGCCATCAAGGAACTGTTCCCGGAGAACAGGCACCTGCACCGCTGGCTCGACGCCGCGGCGGAGCGGGTCGAGTTCGAGGGCCTGCCGGCCCGCATCTGCTGGCTGGGCTATGGCGAGCGCGCCAAGGCCGGGCTGCTGTTCAACCAGCTCGTCAGGGACGGCAAGGTGAAGGCGCCGATCGTGATCGGCCGCGACCACCTCGACTCCGGCTCCGTGGCGTCCCCGTACCGCGAGACCGAGGCCATGGCCGACGGCTCCGACGCCATCGCCGACTGGCCGCTGCTCAACGCCCTGCTCAACACCGCCTCCGGCGCCACCTGGGTCTCCCTTCACCACGGCGGCGGCGTCGGGGGCGGGCGCTCCCTCCAAGCCGGCCAGGTCTCCGTCGCCGACGGTACCGAGCTCGCCGCGCAGAAACTGGAACGCCTCCTCACCAACGACCCCGGCATGGGCGTCATCCGCCACGCCGACGCCGGCTACGACCGCGCCGTAGAGGTCGCCAAGGAGCGCGGCGTCCGCATCCCCATGAACGAAGGAACCACAAAGTGACCATCATCCCCACGAACTCCCTAACCTCGCAAGCCCGGCCAGGGAACCCCGTTCGCGTGGGCCCAACCCACGAACCGCTCACCGTTACCCTCGGCTCAAGCGGCGTCACGCCCGAGGACGTCGTCGCCGTCGCCCGCCACGACGCGAAGGTGACCATCAGCCAGGACGCCCTCGACGGCGTCGCCAAAGTGCGCGCCCACATCGACGACCTCGCGCACAGCGAGACTCCCGCCTACGGCATCTCCACCGGCTTCGGTGCTCTGGCCAACCGGCACATTCCCAACGAGCTGCGCACCCAGCTGCAGAAGTCCCTGATCCGCAGCCATGCCGCCGGGATGGGCCCGGCCGTGGAACGGGAGGTGGTCCGCGGGATCATGTTCCTGCGCGCCAAGACCCTCGCCTCGGGCCGCACCGGCGTCCGGCCCGTGGTGCTGCAGACCATGGTGGATGTCCTCAACGCCGGCATCACCCCGGTGGTGCGCGAATTCGGCTCCCTCGGCTGCTCCGGCGACCTCGCACCGCTATCCCACTGCGCCCTGGTGCTGATGGGCGAAGGCGAGGCCACCGGCCCGGACGCCGAGCTTTACGGCGGTAAGGGCGGCCGCACCGTCGCCGAACTCCTCGCCGAGCACGGGATCGAACCCGTCACCCTGGCGGAAAAAGAGGGGCTGGCCCTCGTCAACGGCACTGAAGGCATGCTGGGCATGCTGCTGATGGCTATCGCGGACATCCGGCAGTTGCTCACGACGGCGGACATCACCGCCGCGCTCAGCGTGGAAGCCCTGCTCGGCACGGACCAGGTCTTCCTGCCTGAGCTGCATGCCGCGCTCCGGCCGCACCCGGGTCAGGCCGCCTCCGCAGACAACATGCTGCGGTTGCTCTCCAAGTCGCCGATTGTCGCCTCGCACCGGATTAACGACACGAAGGTCCAGGACGCCTACTCGCTGCGCTGCGCGCCACAGGTCGCCGGCGCCGTGCGCGACACCGTGGACCACGCAGCGCTGGTCGCCTCCCGCGAGCTGGCAGCCGCGATCGACAACCCCGTGGTCCTGCCGGACGGCAGGGTCAGTTCCAACGGCAACTTCCACGGCGCGCCCGTCGCGTACGTGCTGGACTTCCTGGCCATCGCCGTCGCGGACCTTAGCTCCATCGCGGAGCGCCGCACCGACCGGATGCTGGACCCGGCCCGCTCGCACGGGCTGCCGGCCTTCCTGGCCGCGGACCCCGGCGTCGACTCCGGGCTGATGATCGCCCAGTACACCCAGGCCGGGCTCGTCTCGGACAACAAACGGCTGGCCGTCCCCGCGTCCGTGGACTCGATCCCGAGTTCCGCGATGCAGGAGGACCACGTCTCGATGGGCTGGCACGCAGCCCGCAAGCTCCGCCGCGCCGTGGAGAACCTGCGCCGCGTCCTCGCGATTGAACTCGTCACCTCGGCCCGGGCGCTGGACATCCGCACCCAGCTCTCCGGCGGCGAGCTCACACCGGGGCCTGCGGGTACCGCCGTGATCGCGGCACTGCGGGACGTCGTCGCCGGTCCGGGGACGGACAGGTTCCTGTCGCCGGAGCTGGAAGCGGCGGACGTGCTGGTCGCATCCGGGAAAGTCCGGTCAGCGGCCGAATCCGCCGTCGGAAATCTCGCCTGAGCAAGAACAAAATGCATTTTGGGTGAATAATTCCCGATGCCCCCGAAATAGTCGGCAACACATCAGCGGGGGCGCCGGGACTGTAGTACAAATGGAAGTCCACACCAACGATGTTGTGGCGAAGAACGTATACAAAGGGGTAGAAGTTCATGAAAGCACGCGGGACGGTTCTGTTCAGGCGCCAGGCATCCGCCGCCATGGTTTCCGACTGGAGAAGCCTCAAGGCTGGCGTTCGGGTCGAAATCCTCAAGCACGCACAGGTTCTGGCCGCCGGTGAGGTTGAAGAAGTCTCACTCAGCGGCAATGTCCTCTGGCTGGTCCCGGCGGACCCGTCCGAGACGCAGCTCTTCCTGAAGTCTGACGGCGTCGAGGTGCGGCGCAGCTAGCCGTAAGCGGTCTTCGACGCCGCACGCGAGTATCTTGGTTGGGGGGCGCCGTTCCGTAGGGACGGCGCCCCGACTCATCCCCGGGAAACCGGGCCCCGGTAGGAGGTAAAGCACGTGTTTGAGGCTCCCAGTATTGTCTTCACAGCGGCAGGCCTGGCCGTCTTCGCCGCCGCTGTGCTGCCCAAGCTGCTGCGCAACGCGCCGCTGTCCATGCCGATGGTGTTCCTGGCCGCGGGGATGCTGGCCTTTACCTTCATACCGGGACTGCCGGATCCGGACCCTCTGCAATACGGGGAGTTCACCACGCACCTGACCGAGGTGTGCGTCGTCATCTCGTTGATGGGTGCCGGCCTGGCCCTCGACCGTCCGCTCGGGCGGCGGCAGTGGTCCACCACCTGGCGGATGCTGGGCCTGGCCATGCCCGTCTGCATAGTGGCGCTGACCCTGCTGGGACTCGGGGTGCTCGGACTCGGCCTCGGCGCCGCGCTGCTCGTCGGCGCCGCGCTCGCGCCCACCGATCCCGTGCTCGCCTCCGAGGTCCAGGTGGGGGAGCCTGCAGATGACGAGGACGAATCCGAGCGCGGTGAGGATGAGATCCGCTTCAGCCTTACCTCCGAGGCCGGCCTGAACGACGGGCTGGCGTTTCCCTTCGTCTACCTGGCCATCGCCATCAGCTTGGTTGGCGCGTCACCGTCGCAGTGGTTCGGCTCCTGGTTTGCCGTGGACGTCCTCTGGCGGATTGCCGTCGGCGTGCTGCTCGGCTGGCTGATAGGCAAGGCGCTGGGCAGACTCTTCTTCGCCGCCCGGCATGAAAGCATCCGGCTCTCCGCCCACTCCCAGGGCTTCGTGGCGCTGGCGGCGACCTTCCTGGGCTACGGCGTGACCGAGCTGGTCGAAGGCTACGGGTTCATTGCCGTGTTCGTATGCGCGGTGACCATCCGGGCCGCGGAACGGACGCACGGCTTCCACCGCGTGATGCACTCTTATGTCGAACAGCTCGAACGGCTCATGACGGTGGTCATCCTGGTGCTGCTGGGCGGCGCGATCGCCCGCGGCCTGCTCGCGGGAATCGGCTGGCCGGAGATCCTGGTGGCACTCGTGTTCCTGCTGCTCGTCCGGCCCCTGGCGGGATGGCTGGCCCTGGCGCGGGGCAAGACCGGACCGCGGGAACGGATCGCTATTTCTTTCTTCGGCATCCGCGGGATCGGTTCCCTCTACTACCTCGCCTACGCCCTCAGCAAGGGCAACTTCAGCGACCAGGCCGAGCAGCTGTGGGCGTTCGTCGGCCTCGTGGTGGCGGCGTCCATTGTCGTGCACGGGGCGACGACAGCTCCAGTCATGAACCGGCTGGACCGGCTCCGCGAACGGAAGGCCGAGGAAAAGCACGGCGATAAAGGCAAGGCGCCGAAGACCCCGATCTGACCAGACCCCCGCCCTGGCCGCCTACCGGAGCAGCGTGTTGACCAGCCGCGCCGCCACCTTCGCCGTGCGGCCGTCGATGTCAAATCCCGGGTTCAGCTCCGCAATATCCAGGTGCAGGAGCTTCCCGCTGGCGGCGACCTGCCGGCAGACCGCGCTGATTACCGGCAGCGGCACACCGCACGCGGCCGGGGCGCTCACGCCCGGCGCGACCGAGGCCGGCAGCACGTCCAGGTCGATGGTCAGGTACAGCGCATCCACCTGCGCCAGGAAGGCGGCCACGAAGCCATGTGCGGCCTCCGCCGAGCAGTCCTCGTCCAGCAGATAGTCCACGCCTAGCTCCCCTGCAGTGTGGAACAGAGCCCGGGTGTTGTTCGGTTCGGAGATTCCGACGACGGCGTACCGCAGTTCGCGGCCCGCGGCGGCTTCGGCGCGGGCCATCTGCAGGAACGGGGTGCCGGAGCTGGCCCGGGGATCGTCGCGGAGGTCGAAGTGTGCATCCAGGTTCAGCACACCCACCCGCAGGCCTTCCCGGACCGCGGCCGAACCGGCCACGCCGAGGTAGCTCGCGTAGGCGGTCTCGTGCCCGCCGCCCAGTACTACGGGAAGCCTGCCGGCGTCGAGCAGTCTGGTGATTGCGAGGCCGGCGCGCGCCTGCCCGGCCTCCAGCGCGTCACCGGCCACGGTGACGTTTCCGGCGTCGTAGACGTTCCGGGACAGGTGGAACGCGAGCGGGCCAAGGGCGCTGCGGATGGCGTCGGGGGCTGCGGCGGCGCCGGTGCGGCCCTGGTTGCGGCGCACCCCGGCGTCGCTGCCGAAGCCGAGGACCACGGCCGGGCGCGCCCCCGGGGACGCAGCGGCCGGCGTCGGGAGGGTGCCCGGGGAGTACGGGGTCACGGCCTGCCACCAGCGGCGGTGCTCGGCGCCGTCGCCGTCGAACCGGCCGGTCCAGGGCTGCGGCGGGACATCGACGGGGAGCGCGGGAGAATCCATGCCCCTAGCTCACCGCAGCCCGGGCCGGAAAACCAGCAACACAGCCGCCGGGCTGTCCGGAATCCCGGAAATGGCCGTTAAACGCCGCCGAGATGCCACCTCGCGGCAATGTTTTTGAAAAACACTGCCGCGAAATGTCATCTCGGCGGGGCGTGCGGGCGCGCGCGCGGGGCGGACCCGGGACGGCGCTTAGTGCATTCCGAGGGCGGCTTCGATC
>JAODMA010000260.1 GCA_025464545.1 Arthrobacter sp.
GGCAAATTCGGGATGGGGGCGGGGGCGGGCTGCTCAGACATCAGCTCAAGTCTAGTGCCTCCGACGGGCCGGGGCTTTGTCCGCATGGCCCCGCGCTTCACATCGGAGTCAAGATGCGCTGAAATGCTCCGTGACTGCCAAAACGGCGCCGGTCCAGTGCACACGCTCCGCCGTCTCGTGCTAGATTCACAAGTGATGCATTTCGTCGACCCGTCCCGAGAAGTCCTGGCCGAAACCCTGCTGGCGGCCGGTCCTGACTCCCCCACGCTCTGCAAGGGCTGGCTCACCCGCGATCTTGCCGCCCACCTGTACCTGCGCGAGCGTAAAGCCGCCGTCGGTCTCGGCCTGCTGATCAAGCGGCTGGCCAAGGCCTCGGACAAGGCCACGGCCACTTTGGCGGCCAAGCTCAAGACGCCGGAAGACTACAACAAGCTGGTCCGCGCCTTCCGCTCCGGCCCTCCCGCGCTTTCCCCGATGAAGATCAAGGCCCTGGACGAGAGTTCCAACCTGATCGAGTACTTCGTGCACACCGAGGATGTCCGCCGGGCGGTCGACCGCTGGGCACCCCGGGCCCTGGACGAGGAGTACTCGGACGCGCTCTGGGACGAGCTGATCAAGCGCGCCGCCATCCTGTACCGCGGGGTGGATCTGGGCATCGTGCTGGTGCGGCCCTCCGGACCCCGCCACGTTGCCAAACGCGCTCCCGTGTCCGTGGCCATTGTGGGCGAGCCGGGCGAACTGCTGATGCACGCCCATGGCCGGACCCGCCATGCCCTCGTGACCTTCGAAGGCCAGCCGGACGCCGTCGCCCTGCTGCAGTCCGCCGAAGTCGGGCTCTAACCCCAAACAACCGGGAAACGCGGGGTCCCTGCCAAAAAGGAGGGGACCCCGCGTCTCTTGTGCTGTGGGCGCTAGCGGACCTCGAAGCCTGCCTCGCGAATTGCCGCCTTGACCTGGGCAATCATGTCCACCGGTCCGAAGTGGAAGACTGATGCCGCCAGGACAGCGTCGGCGCCAGCCGCCACCGCCGGCGGGAAGTGCTCCGGTTTGCCGGCGCCGCCGGAGGCGATCAGCGGCACTTTGACCCCGGCCCGCGCGAGGCGGATCAGTTCCAGGTCGAAGCCGTCCTTGGTGCCGTCGGCATCGATCGAGTTGAGCAGGATTTCGCCGACGCCACGGTCCGCCGCCTCCCGGGCCCACGCGATGGCGTCGATGCCGGTCCCCTGGCGTCCGCCATGGGTGGTGACTTCGAAGCCGGAGGCGGTGGGCTGCGAGCCCGGCCGGGTACGGCGGGCGTCGAGGGACAGCACGAGGACCTGGGAGCCGAAGTGCCGGGTGATCTCATCGATCACGT
This sequence comes from Arthrobacter sp., assembly GCA_025464545.1. Lineage (GTDB taxonomy): Bacteria > Actinomycetota > Actinomycetes > Actinomycetales > Micrococcaceae > Arthrobacter. Next base: position 1,355 of record JAODMA010000260.1, read on the forward strand.
CCGGCCGGGCCACGGCCGCGGTGTTGATGGCTGCCTTGTCCGCGCCGAAGCGCAAGAGCTTGTCCACCTCGGCGACGCCGCGGACGCCGCCGCCGACCGTCAGCGGGATGAAGACTTCCTCGGCGGTGCGGCGTACGACGTCGAAGGTCGTCTCACGGTTGCCGGACGACGCGGTGACGTCGAGGAATGTCAGTTCGTCGGCGCCGCCGTTGTCGTAACGGTGCGCGAGTTCCACCGGGTCACCGGCATCACGCAGGCCTTCGAAATTGATGCCCTTGACCACGCGGCCAGCGTCGACGTCGAGGCAGGGAATGACGCGCACGGCTACAGTCATGGCTTCTCCTGGTATTTGCTCACGAAAGATTCACTCGCGGACGGAACACGTCCAGACGGTTTAATTCCGGACGCGGCCGAAATCAGATGCGGCAGGCGTGGATGCTGCTGACCAGGATGGCGCGGGCGCCCAGGTCGTACAGCTCGTCCATGATCCGGTTTGTTTCCCTCTTGGGCACCATGGAACGGACCGCCACCCAGTCGGAATCACGCAGCGGGGAGACCGTGGGGGATTCGAGGCCGGGGGTGAGCGCGGCGGCGTCCTCGACGAGTTCCTTGCGGATGTCGTAGTCCATCAGCACGTATTGCCGGGCCACGAGCACGCCCTGGAGGCGGCGGATCAGCACCTCGGTCGCGGGGTTCTGCTCGCCCTTGCGGCCGATCAGCACGGATTCGGAATTCAGGATGGGGTCGCCGAAGATCTCCATCCCGGCGGCTTTGAGGGTGGTGCCGGTTTCGACGACGTCGGCAATCGCATCGGCGACGCCGAGCCGTACGGAGGATTCGACGGCACCGTCGAGGCGGACCACCTTCGCCTTGATGCCTCGCTCCGCGAGGTAGCCGCGGAGCAGTCCGTCGTAGCTCGTCGCCAGGCGCTTGCCCTCGAGCTGGTCGATGGTGGTGAAGTCGCCCACCGGACCGGCGAAGCGGAAGGTTGAGGCCGCGAAACCCAGCGGCAGCAGCTCTTCAGCTTCAACCTCGGCGTCCAGCAGCAGGTCACGCCCGGTGATGCCGACGTCGAGCGTGCCCTGGCCGACGTAGACGGCGATGTCGCGCGGGCGGAGAAAGAAGAATTCAATGTCATTGTCAGGGTCCACCATGACCAGCTCGCGGGTGTCGCGGCGCTGGCGGTAACCGGCCTCGGCGAGCATGGCGGAGGCGGCTTCGGACAGGGATCCCTTGTTCGGGACGGCAACTCTCAGCATTGGGAGGTCTTTCTTGGTCGGGACGGCGTCCGTTCAGATTCAGTCCGTTAAGGAACGGTCTGTTCACGAACAGTCGGTTCAGGCACAGCGGGCCACGCGATACACCGGTTCGCTCTGAAAAGCTCAGGCGGGATCCGGTGCGGACGTGGCTAGAGATGCTTGTAGACGTCTTCCAGGCTGAGTCCTTTGGCGAGCATCAGAACCTGCAGGTGATAGAGCAGCTGGGAGATTTCTTCCGCGGCGGCTTCATCGGATTCGTACTCGGCAGCCATCCAGACCTCGGCTGCTTCTTCCACGACTTTCTTACCAATGCCGTGGACTCCGGAATCCAGTTCGGCGACGGTGCGGGAGCCCTCCGGGCGGGCGGCTGCCTTCTCGCTCAGTTCTGCGAACAGCGACTCGAAATTCTTCACACCCTCCAGCCTACTTGCTCGGCGCCGGGCAACGCCTGCGGGCGCTTGCATGACGGCCGGGATGTGACCGATTCCACAGTCGGGCGCCGGCCGGGCCGCAGGGGCGCCTGGCCGGCCGTGCGGCCGGGACCGCCGGCGGCAGGTCCGGCCCTGCCCCTCCGTCCCGGCCGAACGGGATTCAGCGGTATTGCTGGAGGGTCACTGCGGTGGCGAGGGCCGCGGTGACGGCCTCGTGGCCCTTATCTTCTTTGGATCCTGGCAGCCCGGCCCGGTCGATGCCCTGCTGTTCGGTGTCGCAGGTCAGCACGCCGAAGCCGACAGGCACGCCCGTGCGCACCGAGACCTCGGTCAGGCCCACGGTGGCCGCTTCGCAGACGTACTCGAAGTGCGGAGTCCCGCCGCGGATCACGACGCCGAGCGCCACGACGGCGTCGAAGTGCGGCGCCAGCCGGGCTGCGGCCACGGGGAGCTCGAAGGTGCCGGGAACCCGCAGCACCGTCGGCTCGCTGATGCCGGCGTCCTTCGCGGCGCGGAGGGCGCCGTCGAGCAGGCCGTCCATGATCTGGGTGTGCCAGCTGGCCGCCACGATGGCCAGCTTCAGTTGGGAGGTTTCCTCGGGCTTGAGGGTGCTGAGGTCAATCTGGGGTGCGCCGTGTCCGGCCATCTGGGAATCCTTGTTCTGCTGAGTTCTGCTGAGTTCTGCGGGGTGTGCGAAGTTTGAGCGTCTGGCTCGGTCAGTCTTGTTCGTGCTCGAAGCCGCTGGCTCCGGCAACCGGCGCCACCGGCTGCATGTCCAGCACCAGGCGGTGGTCCATCCGGTCCTTCTTGGTCTGCAGGTAGCGGATGTTCTGCTCCCGGGACGGGACCTCGGTGGGTACCATTTCCACCACGCGGAC
>JAODMA010000264.1 GCA_025464545.1 Arthrobacter sp.
TCCGGTTCAATAAAGGGGTAGCCGCTGCGGCAGGGCCTCCGACCGCCCCGCCCCAGTGGGCTACCAGCTGCTGGGAACTGGGACCGGGCAGGTTCCGGGCGGAGTCGATGATGACGTCCAGGGCGGTGTCGGACAGTTCGTCGTGATAGTCCGCGCTCCAATAGTTGTACTTTCCGGGCGGGTCATCGAGGGAGCACTGGAAGTCGGCGTAGTCCGTGTCCTCAACCAGGTCCACGGCGGGGCCCATCGCCCGGTAGACCCTCGCGTGTTCCGCACCTTCGGCGGCGTCCCCGGCATACACGTAGACCACGAACACCGCCATCTTGCCCACCATGTTCGGCGGTACAAAGGATTCCGGCGGAGCGATCCCGTAGATCAGGGTGGCCGACTCCTCGTTGGGAGCAGCGAGGGCCAGTTCCCGGTAACCGCGGCTGACTTCGGTAGCGGCGTCCCCCGGCCACATGAGCAGTCCCGCGTGCACCTTGGGCCCGAGCCGGTGCAGACCGAAGGTGAACGAAGTGGCGACGCCGAAGTTCCCGCCGCCCCCGTGCAGCGCCCAGAACAGCTCGGGGTTCTCCCCGGCGCTGGCCGTGACCGCTTCCCCGCCAGCCGTGACCAGATCCACGGAGACCAGATCGTCACAGGCGAAACCGAAGGCGCGCTCCAACCACCCGGACCCGCCGCCGAGGGTGAAACCGGCGAGGCCCGTCGTTGACACCCGGCCGCCGGTGAGGGCAAGGCCGTGTTCCTGCGTGGCGCGGTCAAACTCGCCGCAGGTGAGGCCGGTGCCCACTGTGGCGGTGCGCGTCTCCGGATCTACCCGGACGGACTTCATCGGCCGCACGTCCACCACCAGGCCGCCGTCGTTCATTGACATGCCGGCCACGGAATGACCGCCGGCCCGTACGGCCACTTCCAGCCTGTTGTCATCGGCATATTTGAGCGCCTCGGCCACCTCGGCCGGGCTGCTGCACTGCGCGATGACCGCCGGTCGGCGGTCGATCATGGCGTTGAACAACGTCCGGGACTCGTCATAGCCCGGGCTGTCAGGTTTGATCCACTTCATGGCCAGCTCCTTGGCGACCGCGGCTCCACCCCTCCCAAAAATGGTACGGCCGCAGCGGCCGCGCGGCTACGGTCGACCCTTGCCGGGGCGAGGTCGTCTGTCCGATTGTGCGGAGAAAAAAGGTGCCGTAGACCGCACATGCGGACTAGGCTAGAGCCATGCCCAATATTCGCGTTTCCGAGGCGGCCCGGTTCCTGGGCGTCAGCGACGACACTGTGCGTCGCTGGACCGAGAACGGAAGCCTGACGGCGCTCAAAGACGATTCCGGCCGGCTTGCGGTGGACGGGCTGGAACTCGCGAAGCTGGCCCGCGATCAGGCGCAGCTGCCGGATGATCCGGCCCGGGTGGGCAGCTCCGCCCGGAACCGGTTCGTTGGCCTGGTGACCGCCATCACCGCCGACACCGTCATGGCCCAGGTGGAGCTGCAGTGCGGTCCCTTCCGCGTGGTGTCCCTGATGAGCAGCGAGGCCGTGCGGGACCTGGGCCTGGAACTCGGCTCCGTGGCGACTGCCGTCGTGAAGGCCACTACGGTGATCATCGAAACGCCGAAAGGCAAGGGCGTCCCATGAAACGCGGTCTGCGGGCAGCCGCCCTGCTGCTCGCGGTTGCCCTCGGCGCCGGGCTCGCCGGCTGCGCCGCACCCGCCGCGGATGGCGCTGCGGACGGTGCGGCAGGCAAGACGCTCACGGTCTTCGCGGCAGCCTCCCTCAAGGGACCCTTCACGTCGATCGCCGCGGCGTTTGAGGAACAGCATCCGGGCATTGCGGTCAGGCTCAGCTTTGCCGGTTCCTCGGACCTGGTCTCCCAGCTCAATCAGGGCGCGCCCGCGGATGTCTTCGCCTCGGCCGACGCCAGGAACATGGCCAAACTCCAGGACGCCGGACTCGTCGAAGCCGCCCCGCAGGACTTCGCCACGAACGTCCTCACCATCGCTGTGCCGCGAGCCAACCCCGCGTCGATCGGCTCGTTCGCTGACCTCGCCAAGCCGGGAGTGAAAGTGGCCATCTGCGCGAGCCAGGTTCCGTGCGGTGCCGCCACCAAAACGGTCGAAAGGGAAACCGGCGTCGCCCTGAAGCCGGTCAGCGAGGAGTCCTCGGTCACCGATGTCCTGGGCAAGGTCAGCTCCGGGGAGGCCGATGCCGGTTTGGTCTACGTCACGGACGTCTTGGCCGCCGGCAACAGAGTCAAGGGCGTGGCCTTCGCCGAGGCCGGCAAGGCGGTGAACGCGTACCCTATCGCCACTGTGCAAACGAGCAGGAACAAGGACGTGGCGGCCGCCTTCATCGCCGCGGTCACCGGCCCGGACGGCCGGAGGATCCTGGCCGACGCCGGTTTCGGCACCCCCGGCGCGTGAACCCGCGACCGGTGGGTACGTACAGCGGCATCCCGCGCTGGGTCGTGGCCATCGCGGCCGTCGGGGCCCTGTTTGTGCTTCTGCCGCTCGCCGCAATGGCGGCTCGGGTCAACTGGGCCAAGTTCATCCCGTTGGTCACCTCGGAGGCCTCGCTCACGGCCCTGGGCCTCAGCCTTCGCACGGCGGCCGCAAGTACCGTGCTCTGCGTGCTGTTTGGGGTGCCACTGGCCCTAGTGTTGGCCCGCGGCGGCTTCCCCGGCCAGCGCCTGCTGAGGTCCTTCGTCCTCCTGCCGCTCGTGCTGCCCCCGGTCGTGGGCGGAATTGCCCTGCTCTACACCTTCGGCCGGCAGGGGCTCTTGGGCAGGAGCCTGGAAGTGGCCGGAATCCAGATCGCCTTCTCGACGACGGCGGTGGTGCTGGCCCAGACCTTTGTGGCCCTGCCGTTCCTCGTGGTCAGCCTTGAAGGTGCCCTGCGCTCGGCCGGCAGCCGGTACGAGGCCGTGGCCGCAACCCTCGGGGCACGCCCCACCACGGTGCTCCGCCGGGTCACGGTGCCGCTGGTCCTGCCGGGCCTCGCCTCCGGGGCGGTGCTGTCCTTCGCCCGGAGCCTGGGCGAGTTCGGCGCCACTCTCACCTTCGCAGGCAGCCTGCAGGGCGTCACGCGGACCCTCCCGCTGGAGATCTACCTGCAGCGGGAAACCGACGCCGATGCCGCCGTCGCGCTCTCCCTGGTGCTCGTCGCCGTGGCGGTGATTGTTGTCGGGCTCTCCTACCGGCGCCCAGCCGCCGGCACCCGCAGTTCCGCCCCGGAGAAGCGGGTGTCCCCATGACGTTCACTGTCGACGCTTCGGTCGCCGCCCGCGGCTTCGAGGTCTCGCTGAGCCTGGGCCCGGCTGAGACTGTTGCTGTGCTGGGGCCCAACGGCGCCGGAAAATCCACCCTGCTGGCGGTGATCGCGGGTTTGCTCCGCCCGGACACCGGCCGGGCCCAGCTGGACGGCAAGCTGCTGTTCGATCTCCAGCAAGGGGTGCAGGCGGGCACCTGGACGGCTCCGCACCGCCGCGGGACGGCCCTGCTGGCACAAGAGGCCCTGTTGTTCCCGCACCTGAGCGCCCTCGAGAACGTGGCGTTCGGACCCCGGAGCGCGGGTGTTCCCAAGGGGGAAGCGCGTGAAGCCGCCCGACATTGGCTCGCCGAGGTCGGCGCCGCCGATCTTGCCGCCCGGCGCCCCGACGAGCTGTCCGGCGGCCAGGCCCAGCGTGTGGCGGTGGCCCGGGCCCTCGCCGCCAACCCGCAGGTTCTGCTGCTGGATGAGCCCATGGCTGCATTGGATATCCACGCCGCACCGCTGCTGCGTCGACTGCTCAAGCGGGTTCTCGCCGGAAGGCGGGCCATCATCGTCACCCACGATGTGCTGGATGCCTACATGCTGGCGGACCGGGTGATCGTGATGGAGCAGGGCCGGATCACCGAGGAAGGCCCAACCCGGGCGCTGCTCCGGCGGCCACGAAGCAGTTTCGCCGCCGGACTCGCGGGGCTGAACCTGGTCTCCGGAACGGTGACATCGACGGGAATCCGTTCCGCGGAGGGCTTGGAGTTCGCCGGCCTGCACGACGGCCCGCTGGGCGAAGGGCAGGCGGGGGTGGCGGCATTTCCGCCGTCGGCCGTGTCCGTCTTCCTGAGCGAGGCGCACGGCAGCCCGCGGAACTCTTTCAAAGTGACCGTCACCGACCTGGAGCCGCACGGGGACCAGATCCGGGTCCGGGCCGGGGAGCTGTCCGCGGATGTCACGCCCGCTGCCTCCGCGGACCTCAGCCTGGCGCCAGGGCTGGAGGTTTATTTCGTGGTCAAGGCCGCAGCGGTGGCCATCTATCCGGCGTAGCGGCCGGTCTGGTACCTACTCGCGGGCACTGCGGACCGGGTGCTGGCTGACGATCGAGACCCGGTTGAACGCGTTCATCGTGATGGTCAGCCAGCTCACGGCCGAGAATTCCTGGGCGGTGAGGTGCTTCCGGGCGGTGGCCCCTTCGCGCTCGCGGGCGTGGGCATCGGAGATGTTTGTGACCGCCTCGGCCAGGGTCAGGGCGGCGCATTCCTTTTCCGTGAAGAGGTCCGTGTCCCGCCAGGCGGGGAGCACGGAGAGGCGCTGGGCGGATTCGCCGTTCTTCAGCGCATCGCCGACGTGAAGATCAAGGCAGTAGGCGCAGCCGTTGATCTGCGAAATGCGGACATTCAGCAGTTCAATGAGGGTCCGGTCCAGGCCCGCCTCCTCGGCGGCTTCCTTGGCTTTCAGACCCAGCCCGTTCAGGGCCCGCCAGGCAGCAGGGTGCTCCTTGTCCAGAAAGACGGATCGGGTGGTGTGCTGCGCTTCCGCTGTCTCATCCATGGTCAAAAGACTACCCACGGCAAACATCAAAAAAAGAACGTGACAGATTTGTCATGTGTATGACACGATACTGAACAGTGATACCCCTGCGGGAGCGGTTCCCCCGACCGCTTCACGGAACTGGTCCGCCGGCATCGGACCAGCCCCATCAATCGACGGTCGGCTCCTTGGGGGAGCCGACCGTCGAATGGGTTTAACGGGGCCTAATGCGGTTCAGCCGGGTTGGCGAGTTCGTCACTCCCGCACACGACGGCCCTCGGTGCTGTCCGGGCGGAGAAGAGACGCTCGGCCGCCGGCCGTCCCCCTTCGTTGTTGACCCCGGGTGCTGATCTTGCGGTCACCGCTGATGGTGATCCCAGCGGCAGCGGCCGTGCGGACGAACGCCTGTTCCCGGGCCAGCGAGGCGGTGGAGAACCGTGGGCCGATCACAGTGGCGATCTCCGTGAAACTGTGGCTCAGCATGTGTTGCATCAGCGTCGTCGCTGCTGCATCGTCGTCGATCCCGACAACGTCGGAATCGAGGAAGTCCGCCCGGCGCGAGAGGCAGACATGGGGAATCCTCGCCGACCTGAGGGTACGGAGCGCGGTGGCGTCGTCCCGGCGTGACGCGGCCAGGATGATGCCGTCCACATTGCGGTGCGCGAGGGTTGACGTGACCTGGGCGAGCACGTCGGGATCGTCCTGGATGGTGAGGCCGAGGCCAAGGAGGCCGCGGCCAGTCAACTTGAGAACCGGATCAATGGTGTAAGGGTGGGGTCCTTGAGCAGAACGTCCATATTGGCGGGCGGTGAGGGGCCGGCGCAGCTACACCGCGGAGCCGTCCAGACGCGCTTCCCGGAAGTCGGAGGGTGTCGCGCCCTGTAGGACCCAGCGGTTGCCATCCGGATCCACGAAGTAAGCGAACAACACTCCGCCCATGTCCTGGATCTCGCTGATGTCGGCGCCGCGGCGCACGAGCTCGGCGCGGGTAGCGCCGATGTCGGCTGCGACCAGCTGCAGCCCTTCGAGGCTGCCGGGTTTCATGCCGGTCATTCCGGTTCCTATGACGATGGAAGCAGCCGAACCTGGCGGTGTCAGCTGAACAACCCTCATTCCAGGGAAGTGCTCAACGTCGTGGTCGAGGATGAAGCCCAGCTTCTCGGTGTAGAACGCTTTCGACCTGTCGACATCGGCTACCGGTACCTGCACAACTTCAAGGCGCATCTCCATGCGCCTCACAGTACAGCCCTCCAGATTTAAACAGCGCCGGCACCGGTGGTCCGCAGCCGTTGATCTGACGAGACTCCCAGGGGCCACTTAAATGGCGATGCTCCGGTCAAATAGCGGTTGACCGGAGCATCGGTCCATTATGCCTGGCTGAACCTTGGAGTTGACTGGGAGGCCGGGTTAGCTCTGTGCGGCTGCCAGTTCCCGCTCGCCGTTGAAGTATTCGAGCTCCCAGCCGTCAACGGCATGGTGGTGCGCCAGGTTCAGCACGGCATTGTCAATGCTCTGCAGGGTGCGGCCGATCGCCCGGCTGAGGCTGACGCGGAGGAGCGTGCCGTGGGCGACGACCAGGACGCGGCGGCCGCGGAACTCCTCGGCCAGTGCTTCCAGCGAGTTCAACCCGCGGCGTGCCGCCTCGTCCTCGCTTTCTGCGCCGCGGAAACCACCGGGGATGCGGAGTGCGTCCAGTTCGGGGCCCGCCTGCAGGCCCTCTGCTGGTCCGAAGCTACGCTCGGTGAGCTCAGGCACGTGCCGCTCCACGTTGAGCCCCAGCCCTGCGGCAATGAGGTTGGCGGTTTCTGCGGCGCGGCTCAGCGGCGAGGAGACGATCGCATCCCACTTGTGGCCGGAAAGAAAGGCGACGGCGTCACGCGCCTGGCCGCGGCCGACGTCGTTGAGTGGAATGTCGGTGAATCCCTGCAGCCGGCGCTGCGCATTCCAGTCTGTCTGGCCATGGCGGACAAGGGCGAACGTCGTAAGGGTCATGCTTCCCATTCTGCCCTGACAGCGGACGTGCACCGGAATTGCGGCCACGTGAAACCGCGCGCGGGGGCTTTGATCGCGACCAGATCGTGCAACGCTAGATGCATGGATCTGGAGGTGTCGCCCGCGCTCACGATTCCCGCGTCGGAACTCGGCTGGCGGTTCTCGCGTTCGTCCGGACCCGGCGGTCAACACGTCAACACCACCGATAGCCGGGTCGAACTCTCGTGGAACGTCGCAGACTCGGCGGCGCTTTCAGAGGACCAACGGCAGATGCTCATCCGGCGTCTCGGACGACGTCTCATCGCCGGGGTCATCACTGTGACCGCCTCCGAGCAGCGCTCTCAACTGCGAAATCGCGAGATCGCCCTGGCCAAGCTCACCGACGTCGCGGCAGAGGGCCTTGCGCCCGAAGCTGCGCCCCGCCGGGCGACCAAACCCACCCGGGGCTCGAACCGTCGACGCCTCGCCGCAAAGGAACAGCGGGCGGCGACCAAACGGCAACGACAGCGGCCGTCCGCCGAGTAGCGCCGTCTCCGCGGCCCGGCATGTCCATTCCTGCGGCCCACTCCATCGGGACATGTCCATTCTTCGGGCCAAATGTTTGGGGACATGTCCACTCCCGGGGCCGCAGAGTGGGCATATCGGGACTATGCCCAACGGTCCGAGCTCGCGGGGGACATGTCCATTCCCGCGGACCAATCCAGGGGGCATGTCCATTCCTCGCTCTAGACAGCGGTTTCGCCGTGGGCAAACATGGACCAAAAGGTGTCCGGTACAGAGTTGAGCGAGGTAGACTCAAGTTTGATACCATGACTATTCCGGAA
>JAODMA010000284.1 GCA_025464545.1 Arthrobacter sp.
GGGGAGCTTCGGTTCCGCGCCCTTCGAGTACGGCGCACTCAATCTCGCGGCCCACGATGCCGGCCTCGATCACGAGCTTGGGATCGTGCTGGCGGGCGGCCTCGATGGCGGCGTCGAGCCCTTCCAGGGAATCCACCTTGGAGATGCCCATGGAGGATCCGGCCCGTGCCGGCTTGACGAACACCGGGAAGCCGAGCTGGTCCACACGCTTGCGGACCTTTTCCGGGTCGTTGCGCCACTGCCGGTCTGTTACCGCGATGTACGGACCGACCTGAAGCCCGGCGGATTCAAACACCACCTTCATGAAGTGTTTGTCCATTCCGACGGCGGAAGCCAGGACGCCGGCGCCGACGTAACGCGTGTCGGACAGCTCCAACAGCCCCTGGATGGTGCCGTCCTCGCCGAACGGCCCGTGCAGCAGCGGGAAAACCACGTCCACGGACCCCAGTTCCTGAGGTACCTGGTTCGGGGAGGCGACAATCAGCTGGTGTTCCCCGCCGATCTCGGCCAGCGCCACGGTCTGCTCCGAGGGAGCAACCTCCGGCAGCGAAGACGCCGAGAGCGACCACTCGTGCGTGTCGCCGGAAACCAGGACCCATTGGCCCGTCTTGGCAATGCCGATCGGGATGACCTCGTACTTCGTCTGGTCAATCGCGCCGAGGACCCCCGCCGCAGTCACGCAACTCACCGCGTGTTCGCTGGAGCGTCCGCCGAACAGCACCGCCACGCGGGGCCTTGACCGGGCTGAACTGACCTTTGGGTTCACGTAAACGTCCGACACTTTCAGTAATCGCCTTCAGGTTTCAGGTCCCGGGATAGCAGCAGCGGTCCCAGATCGTCGACGGACAGTTTTCTGGCGAGCACGGCGACGACGGCCGCTGTGATCGGCATTTCGATGCCAAGTTTCCCTGCGAGTTGATGCACGGCCTGCGCCGATTTGATCCCCTCCGCGGTCTGCGTCATTTCTAACGCGACTTCGTCCAGGGTCAGTCCCTTGCCCAGAAGCCGACCGGCAGTGTGGTTGCGGGACAGTGGCGAAGAACACGTCGCTACCAAGTCCCCAAGGCCCGCCAGACCCGCCATCGTCTGTGCTTCGCCACCCAAGGCCAGCGAGAGCCTGGAGGTCTCCGCCAGCCCTCGCGTGATGACAGAGGCCTTGGTGTTGTCGCCCATCTGCTTGCCCTCACAAATGCCGACGGCCAAGGCGATGACGTTCTTGACGATGCCTCCAATTTCGACGCCGACGACGTCCGCCGTCGTATAAGGGCGAAAGTACGGCGCCGTGCAACTGCGGGCAATCCAGCCCGCCGCCGCGGAGTCGGTGCAAGCGACAACGGAGGCGGTGGGCTCCTCACGGGCGATCTCCATCGCAAGGTTCGGGCCCGAGACCACAGCGATGCGGTTTGCCGGTATGCCAAGCTCCTCGCCGATGACCTCACTCATCCGTGCATCTGAATGGAGCTCAAGGCCCTTCATCAAGGAAACAACGAAAGCTTCCGGGGGCAGGAGACGCTTCCATTCGCGCAACTGCGGCCTCAAAGTCTGCGCCGGGACCGCGAGAATTACCAGCTCGGCGCCGTCGAAAACCTACTCGACGTCGGTCGATGCGGTGATGCTCGGCGGTAGGACAACCTCCTTGAGGTATTGCTCGTTCTTGTGCAAGGTGTTGATCTGGTCCACGACTTCGGCTCGCCTGCCCCAGAGGTGAATCCTGCGTTCGACGCCGGACGCGGTGGCCGCGTCAGCGACGACCTTGGCGAAGGTGGTCCCCCCGGATCCTGCCCCGAGGACGGCTACGGTCCTGGCGGAGTCCGTTGTGGGGAAGTCTGCGGTCATTCGGTACTGTCCCCAATGTTCTCGTTTGATGAGCCGCCGTCACGGATGGACTTGCTTGGGCCGGTCTCGCCGCGTGCGATGAAGCGGCCGTGCGTGGACTGGTTGTGAGCGGACGGATCCCAGCGTACAGCCGGGGGCTTTTCTGCGCGAAGTGTGGCGACCAGCTCGGTGATGGCGTCCATTATGACGTTCGTTGCCTCGGACAGCGTCGCTTTATCCAACGGACGTCCCGTGAAGGCACTAAGGTCCACGGGTGCACCGATGATCAGACGGGAGGTCTTCCGCGGAAAGATGCTGAAGCGCTTGGCGTAGCGGGGGAAGACCTCGTGGGCTCCCCAGTGGGCCATCGGCACCACCGGGATGCCGCTCTCCAGCGCCATCCGGGCGGCTCCCGTATGGCCCCTCATCGGCCACAGTTCCGGGTCGCGGGTCAGTGTCCCTTCGGGGTAGATGATGATGGCACCGCCCTCGTCGACTACCTCTTTGGCGATCTGCAGCGCGCGGTTCGCGCCCGACGACGAGCGTTCCACCGGAATCTGCTTGGTGTTGCGCAGCACCGCGCCGAGGACCGGGACCTTGAAGAGTCCCGCCTTGGCCAGGAAATGCGGCATCCGTCTCTGGTTGTAGAGCATGTGCCCGAACACCAGCGGATCTATCTCAGTGGTGTGGTTGGGCGCGGCAATGAAGCCCCCTGCCGGGAGCTTCTCAACGCCTTCCCATTTTTTCCGCATCAGGGCATTCATCACGGGCCGGACGACGCCGGCGACAATGACAAAAGTAATGTGGCTTTTTGCGGGTTCCTTCACAGGTCCCCGCTACTCGGCTGAGGTGATGTCGAAGTCGGCGCCGAGCCCTGCAAGCTTCTCGGTGAAGCGCTCATAACCACGGTTGATGATGTCGATTCCGGTAACCCGCGAGGTGCCGGTAGCCGCGAGGGCCGCGATCAGATGGCTGAAACCGCCGCGCAGATCGGGTACGTCGATGTCGGTGCCGGAGAGCTGCGTTGGCCCCGAGATGACGGCTGAATGCAGGAAGTTGCGCTGGCCGAAACGGCACGGCACGCTGCCCAGGCATTCCCGGTGCACCTGGATATTGGCTCCCATCCGGATCAGCGCGTCCGTGAAACCGAACCTGTTCTCATAAACGGTCTCGTGGACGATTGAGACGCCTTCGGCCTGTGTCAGGGCAACGATCAGCGGCTGCTGCCAGTCCGTCATAAAGCCGGGGTGCACATCTGTTTCAAGGACCAGAGGATTGAGTTTGCCGCCGCGGTGGTAAAAGCGGATGCCGTCGTCCTGGATGTCCATGCCGCCGCCGACCTTGCGGTAGGTGTTAAGGAAGGTCATCATGTCGCGCTGGGTGGCGCCCTCGACGAAGATGTCGCCGCGGGTGACGAGGGCAGCTGACGCCCAGGAGGCGGACTCGTTGCGGTCCGAGAGGGCGCGGTGGTTGTAGCCGCCGAGGTCGCGGACGCCTTCGATCCGGATTGTGCGGTCCGTTTGGACGCTGATGATCGAGCCCAGTTTCTGCAGCCCGGCGATGAGGTCCACGATCTCGGGCTCGGGGGCGGCCCCCGAGAGTTCGGTGATGCCTTCGGCGCGGGTGGCGCTGAGCAGCACCTGTTCGGTGGCGCCCACCGAGGGGTAGGGAAGCGCTATCTTGGCGCCCTTGAGTCCGCCGGGCGCCGAGATGTGGATGCCGCCGGGCCGCTTTTCGACCACAGCACCGAACTGCCGAAGCACGTTCAGGTGGTAGTCGATCGGGCGGTCACC
>JAODMA010000307.1 GCA_025464545.1 Arthrobacter sp.
CGGAGCGAGCGGGCCACCTGCAGAAGATCGCGGAGGACGCCGTGGCGTCCGTTCGGGAAACAGGTGCGGCCGTGGCGCTGGCGCCCATGAGCGCCTACGAGCGCAAAATCGTGCATGACGCCGTCGCTGACCTGGGCCTCGTGAGCGAGTCCGAGGGCGAAGGTGCCGACCGGCACATAGTCGTCTCCGCAGACTGAATCCGCCGGATAGCTTGATGGTTGAAATTACCCCGGCCGAGCTGAAGGCCGCTGAGTCCATCTTTGGTGGCCGCCTGGACCTGGCGAAGCGCTATGTTGAGCACCTGGCTACTTCCGGAACCGAACGAGGGCTGATCGGGCCACGCGAGGTGCCGCGGCTATGGAGCCGGCATGTGTTGAACTGTGCCGTCATCGAAAGCCAGATTGCCCACGGCAGCCATGTGGCCGACGTTGGAAGCGGCGCGGGACTGCCGGGCCTCTGCCTTGCGATCGCCCGCCCGGACCTTGAACTGACCCTGATCGAGCCACTGGAGCGGCGCGTCATCTGGCTCCAGGAAGTCGTCGATGACCTGGGGCTCGAGAATGTCACGATCATGCGCACCCGCGCGGAGCTCGCCGTTGGCATGGTTGATGCTGATGTGGTGACGGCACGGGCCGTTTCGGCGCTGACCAATCTCGCGGGACTCACTATTCCGCTGCTGGCTGGCAAGGGCGAGGTGGTTGCCATCAAGGGACGCAGTGCTGGCGAGGAAATTGAGAAGGCTGCCAAGGTGATCCGTAAACTTGGCGGCACCCAGACCTCGGTAGTGCTGGTTGGCGAGGACGTTCTCGAGGAACCTACAACCGTCGTCCGGATCGTTGTGAATAAGCCTCAAAAGATTGCCTAGCGACCGCCCCGTCTCCATGGAGTTTAAGGGGAAGCGGTTAGGCTAGTAACCGGCAGCAGACGCCGAATGAGAGTGAGAGTGTCACAGTGACAAGCAGCGAAACCTCCACACAACGGATCCCCCCGTTTGTGTCCCTGGGGTCGGCCCGGTCCTTCGTTGCGCCCGCTATCACGCACGGCTTGTCCGGGAATCACACGGCAACGGTTGCTAGAAGCGCCGGGAAGGCCAGTGTTTCACGTGAAACAGCCGCGTCCTCCAGCGGCAACGTGCTGGACTCCATCGACGATTCCAGCCCCATCGCGCGGGAACTTGCGCACGAAAACAAGCGCCGTGAACGCCTGCTGGGCCGCGAACTGCCTAAGCCGGAGAAGACCAGAATCTTCACCGTGTCCAACCAGAAGGGCGGCGTAGGCAAGACGACCACTACGGTCAACATTGCCGCCGCTCTGGCTGCCGCTGGACTCAATGTGCTTGTGATCGATATCGACCCGCAGGGAAACGCCTCCACGGCACTCGGTATCGAACACCACGCCGACGTCGACAGCATCTACGATGTGCTGATAAACGACCTCCCCCTCCGGGACGTTGTTGCGCCTTGCCCGGACATTGCAAAGTTGATCTGCGCTCCGGCCACCATCCACCTGGCCGGCGCGGAAATCGAGCTAGTCAGCCTCGTGGCCCGCGAGCAGCGGCTTCGCCGCGCCATCGATGTCTACGCCAAGGAGCGGGCCAAGAACGGTGAGGAACGCCTTGACTACATCTTCATCGACTGCCCGCCGAGCCTGGGGCTGCTGACGGTCAACGCATTCTGCGCGGCCAACGAAGTGCTGATCCCAATCCAGTGCGAGTACTACGCGCTCGAGGGTCTGAGCCAGCTGCTGAAAAACATCGAAATGATCCAGAAGCATTTGAATGCGGACCTGGTTGTTTCCACCATTTTGTTGACCATGTACGACGGCCGCACAAACCTGGCCGCCCAGGTGGCCGCTGAAGTGCGTGAGCACTTCCCGGACCAGGTCCTCGGCGCCGTGGTTCCCCGCTCCGTCCGAATCTCGGAAGCGCCTAGCTACCAGCAGACCGTCATGACGTACGATCCGTCGTCGACCGGCGCGCTGTCCTACCTGGAAGCGGCAGCGGAAATCGCTGAACGTTAGAATCACTTTCAAGAATTGCAATAACGAGAGCCCGGCAACGCCCGGCTCTTCCAATGGAGGGATGTAGCCATGAGCGATAAGCGACGCGGCCTTGGCCGTGGACTTGGGGCACTCATTCCAAGTTCCGCCTCTATGAGCGGTTCCGGAAATGGTTCGGCGCCGTCCCGTCCCGTGGATCTCTTCTTTCCCGAACCCCGGAAGCGGAAGGCTGAGCCCGACGTTCCTCCGACGGACGAGCTCGAGGATGCGCTTGCGGAGCAAGCCGCAGAGCCGCGGACGCAACCCAGCAGCACTGACGGCGCATCCGGGAATAAGCACGCTGCAGGCGGCGGCGCCCCGGCCCGTAAAGCACCGGCACCCAAGGCCGCCGCAAGCAAGAATAAGGCCGCTGCCGACGCGGACGAGACCGAGGCGAAAGCCACCCAACCGGAAACCAACCCGGCGGAACCGTCGGCAGAGCCGGACGCTGGCCGCACTATTGCGACTGACACTGACCCCGGCGTGGACCTGGTCGAGGTGCCGGGGGTGCGCTTCGCGGAAATACCTGTCACGGACATCCATCCCAACCGCAAACAGCCGCGTTCCGTTTTCGATGAGGACGACATGGCTGAGCTCGTGCACTCAGTGCGGGAAATCGGCGTCCTCCAGCCAATTGTGGTGCGGACATCAACCGAAGAGGGTGGTGAACCCTACGAGCTCGTCATGGGTGAGCGCCGCTGGCGGGCCGTACAGGCGGCGGGACTGGAAACCATCCCAGCAATTGTCCGTGACACTACGGACGATGACCTTCTTCGCGACGCTTTGCTGGAGAACCTGCACCGCAGTCAGCTGAACCCCCTCGAAGAGGCTGCCGCGTACCAACAGCTTCTGGAGGACTTCGGCACCACCCATGAGCAGCTGGCGGACCGCATTGGCCGTTCGCGCCCGCAGGTGTCCAACACACTGCGGCTGCTAAAGCTTCCTCCGCTTGTCCAGCGCCGCGTAGCAGCCAGTGTCATCTCTGCCGGCCACGCCCGTGCACTCCTGGCCCTCCCGGATGCGGCGGCGATGGAGCGGATGGCCCAAAAGATCGTTTCCGAGGGTATGTCGGTCCGCGCTACGGAAGAGGCTGTCACTCTGTACCAGAGCCCGGCTTCTAACTCGAAGAGCAACATTCCCCGCCCCGGGGCCCGGCACGAGCGCCTGGACTACCTTGCCTCATCTTTGTCCGACCGGCTGGACACGAACGTCAAGATCTCCTTGGGTGCACGAAAGGGACGCGTGAGCATTGAATTTGCGAGTGTTGAAGATCTGAACCGCATCATGGACGTCCTCGCGCCTGGACCCTCCAGTTAGGCTGCCCCTGCTGTAGTGCCCGAGGGACCCTGTTTCACGTGAAACAGGGTCCCTCTTTTTGTCCTTACTCATCCTTGAGAGGACCATTTGCACTTGGCGGCGGGTGCAAGTTGCGTAATGGTCGAGATCGGGTGACCTTCCTGCGCCCTGCACGATGTTACTGCCTGCGCCCGTCCGAACCTCCAGGGGAATCCAGGGTGGGTGGCTCCGTTCATGACCACGGGTGAACTTCGCGTTTGGTGCGTGACGGCTGCCCCTCCGAGTGGCAGCCACTGTGCGGCACTGGAGTCAGTGAAGCTGCGCCACTCACAGGATGTTTCACGTGAAACGGGATGCCGAAGGTAAGCATCGGATGGACTATGGGCACATTGCGCTAACCCACGACGTCAGCCGGCTGGAACACGCATTGGAGGATCGCGCGGCCTTACGATTCGTTAGCGCGTCATGGCTTGCACGCCCCCCGAAGTGTTTCACGTGAAACGTGGACCTCCGACGCGGTCAATGGCCAGGCTCAGTACTCAGGTCTTCAGAGCCGGAAGAGTTGTCCGCAAATCCGGCGCCGCCTGACCCGCGTCTCCCGTCACGTCCTGCGGGGAAAATGCAACACCGGCTGCGGATGCCCAGCGGGAAGCAATCCTCGTTTGACTGGTCCGAGGTGATCAGGCGGGGTGCAGTGCCGGAACGCCGCTGAGCAGGCCATCCGAAGAGTCCGGCCAGTGTGACGTTCGATGGAAATAGTCCC
>JAODMA010000389.1 GCA_025464545.1 Arthrobacter sp.
GGCAAACTCGCCGAGGGTGGAGGGCTCGCCGCGCCAGAAGTCACGGACGGTGTCGCGGTATTTGCCGTTCCACTCGGTCCACTGCGGCGGGAAGTTGCCCACCTGGTAGCCGCCGGGACCGACGTCCCACGGCTCGGCGATCAGCTTGACCTGGGAGACGATGGGGTCCTGCTGGATGAGTTCGAAGAAGGTGGAAAGCTTGTCCACATCGTAGAATTCGCGGGCCAGCGTGGATGCGAGGTCGAACCGGAAGCCGTCAACGTGCATTTCCGTCACCCAGTAGCGCAGGGAATCCATGAGGAGCTGCAGGGAGTGCGGGTGCCGGACGTTAAGCGAGTTGCCGGTGCCGGTGTAGTCCATGTAGTGCTTCTCGTCGTCGTCGACCAGGCGGTAATAGGCGGCGTTGTCGATGCCCTTGAAGGACAAGGTGGGGCCGAGGTGGTTTCCTTCCGCGGTGTGGTTGTACACCACGTCGAGGATGACTTCGATGCCTGCCTTGTGCAGGTCACGGACCATGGCCTTGAATTCCTGCACCTGGTGCCCGACGTCGCCGGAGGAGCTGTAGGTGTTCTGCGGCGCGAAGAAGCCAATGGTGTTGTAGCCCCAGTAGTTGTTGAGGCCCTTCTCCACGAGCGTGCCGTCGTTGACGAACTGGTGGACGGGCATGAGCTCGATCGCGGTGACGCCAAGCTTCTTCATGTGCTCGATCGTGGCGGGGTGTGCCACGCCCGCGTAGGTACCGCGCTGCTCTTCGGGGACCTCGGGATGCAGCTTCGTCAGGCCCTTGACGTGCGCCTCGTAGATTACGGACTCGTGGTACGGGATGCGCAGCTGGCGGTCCCCATCCCACTCGAAGAACGGGTTGATGACCACACCGTGCATGGTGTGTGGCGCGGAGTCGCTGTTGTTACGCGAGTCGGGGTCGCCGAACTCGTAGGAGAAGAGCGCCGGGTCCCAGTCGATCTGGCCCTGGACGGCCTTGGCGTAGGGGTCCATCAGCAGCTTGTTGGGGTTGAAGCGGTTGCCGTGCTCCGGTTCGTACGGTCCGTGGACGCGGTAGCCGTACTTCTGTCCGGGCTGGACGTGTGGCAGGTAGCAGTGCCAGACGTAGCCGTCTACCTCGGTCAGCTCAATCCGGGTCTCGGTCAAGTCGTCAGCCAGGAGACAAAGCTCCACCCGCTCAGCGCGTTCGCTGAACAGGGCAAAGTTGGTACCGGTGCCGTCAAACGTGGCTCCCAGCGGATAAGCCGTTCCGGGCCAGACTTCCATGTGTTCTCCTCGTGCGTTGCGGACAAT
This sequence comes from Arthrobacter sp., assembly GCA_025464545.1. GTDB lineage: Bacteria > Actinomycetota > Actinomycetes > Actinomycetales > Micrococcaceae > Arthrobacter. The sequence goes on from JAODMA010000389.1 coordinate 1,297, forward strand.
CTCTAGACAGACTACTAGTAAGTAGTATTACCATCCCTCTCGGGAAACTTTATGCGCTCTTCGTTACAACTCCCGCAGTACCCCCGGGAGGGTCTGCGCAATGGCGCTGGCCGTCACCGGTCCCCCGTCGGAGGCACGCCGACCGGCCCGTCCGTGCAGGCTTGCCGCCATCGCGGCAATCCCGGCCCACTGGGCCCCGGCCGGGATCCCGTACGCGGCGAAGGCCTCGCCCTGGCTGGCCAGCTGGGCCAGCAGCGACCCGAGAACCCCGGCGAGAACGTCCCCGCTGCCGGCCGTCGCCATCCAGGGCGTCGCCTCCGCCTGGCTGAAGACCGCTCCCCCCGGCGCCGCGATGAGGGTGGTGGCGCCCTTCAGCAGCACGGTGGCGCCAGTCAGCCGGGCAGCCTGACGGGCCGCGGCGAGGGAGGCATCCTCCACTGTGTCCCGGCCGGAGTCGGCGCCGTATCTGGCCAGTAGCGCAGCGAGTTCCCCGGCATGCGGAGTCAAGACCGTCTGTTCGGAGAGCTTGCGCGGCAGTGCGGGCAAGGCGCCGGCGTCGGCCACGATGGGCAGTCCGGTGGCGGCCGCCGCACGGACCCGCTCCAGCTGTTCGGAGGCGCCGTCGTCCAGCCCGGGGCCCAGCAGCCACGCCTGGACGTGCGTGTCGGCAGGACCCTCCGGGGCGCAGACCACCTCGGGGCAGGCGCGCCGGACCAGGTCGGCCACGCCGGGCGGACCCAGGTACCGCACCATGCCGACGCCGGAGGCGAGGGCACCCTGGCAGGCCAGCACCGCGGCTCCCGGGTAGCGATCTGAGCCTGCCACGACGCCGAGGACGCCGCGGGAATACTTGTGGGAACGCCGTTCGGGGCGGGGCAGCAGCCGGGCCAGGTCAGCAGCAGCCAGCCTGCGCAGGTCCGGCTCCGGCAGGTGGGCCTCGATCCCGATCGGGATCAACTTCACGTTCCCGGAGAAATCCGCGCCCGGGTCGGCCAGCAGTCCGGTTTTCACGGCTCCAAAGGTCACGGTCAGATCGGCCGTGAGCACCGGCAGGGCGGCTTCCCCGGAATCGGCGTCGACGCCGCTGGGAATGTCACAGGCAACGACCAGGGGCGGCCGGGACCGCTCCAGCTCCCGGATCAGGGCCGCCGCAGGTCCCCTCAACCCGCCCTGGGCGCCTGTCCCCAGCACGGCATCGATGACGACGTCGGCACGTCGGGCCGCGGCGGTCACGTCCGCGACGTTCCCGGCCGTCAGGCGGAGTGCCCGGCCACCGGCCTTTTCAAAGGCCGCCAAGGCTTCGGGGTGGGCGTCCCCCGACGTGAGAACCGCCGTCGTACTCATTCCGCGGCCGGCCAGCAGCGCAGCGGCGAAGAGTCCGTCGCCGCCATTGTTGCCTTTGCCGGCAAACACCATCGTGCTCGCGCCGTAGCGGCGCTGCCCACGCCGGAGCAGCTCCCGGACGACGGCGTTGGCCAGCCCGTAGGCGGCCCGCTGCATGAGAGCAGCGCCCGTACCGGAGTCCAGAAGGGGCTTTTCAGCCTGGCGTACCTGGGTTCCGGTGTAGGCGCTGATCATGGTTTCAATCCGTTCGCGGTACAGGCGCTCTGGGAATCGCTTTGGAAATGACCTTCCGGCTCAGCCCTCGGCGAGAACCGTGGCCGTGGCGATCCCGCCGTCATGGCTCATCGAAAGGTGCCAGCGCTTGACGCCTTTCAACTCCGCAACGGCCAGCACAGTGCCTTTTACCTGGATTGTGGGGCCGTTCTGGTCCAGTCCGATCCAGCAGTCCTGCCAGTTCATCCCGGCCGGAGCCCCGAGCACCTTGGCCACGGCTTCCTTGGCGGCGAAGCGCGCGGCCAGGGATCGCGTGTTCAGTTCGCGTTCCGCGGGGACGAACAACCTGTCACGCAGCCCGGGGGTGCGCTCCAGTTGCCGGCCGAACCGTTCAATGTCTACGACGTCTACGCCGATCCCAACAATCATGCGGCTATTCTACGGTCACGCTCTTGGCCAGGTTGCGCGGCTGATCCACGTCGTAACCCTTGGCGGAGGCAAGTGCGAGAGCGAAAATCTGCAGCGGAACGGTGCTGAGCAGCGGGGCCAGCAGCGTCGGGGTCTCCGGGATGTAGAAGACGTGCTCGGCGTAGGCCTGGACCGCTTCATCGCCCTCTTCGGCGATCACGATCGTCTTGGCTCCCCGTGCCCGGACCTCCTGGATATTGGAGACCACCTTGGCGTGCAGCGAGTCCCGGCCGCGGGGCGAGGGGACGACGACGAAGACCGGCTGGCCCTCCTCGATCAGCGCGATCGGTCCGTGCTTCAATTCACCGGCGGCGAAGCCTTCAGCGTGGATGTAGGCGAGCTCCTTGAGCTTGAGCGCACCTTCCATAGCGACCGGGAATCCGACGTGGCGGCCCAGGAACAGCACTGACTTGGCATCCGCCATGGCCGCGCCGAGTTCCTTGATCTGTCCTTCGTTGTCCAGGATTTGCTGGATCTTGGCGGGGATCTTGCCCAGGTCCGCCAGGATGTCCTTGATTTCGCCCTGGAACTTGTTGCCGCGCAACTGTGCCAAATAAAGGCCCAGCAGGTAGGCGGCGGTGATCTGCGCCAGGAACGCCTTGGTGGAGGCCACCGCGATCTCGGGCCCGGCGTGCGTGTAAAGCACGGCGTCGGACTCGCGGGGGATGGTGGAGCCGTTGGTGTTGCAGATGGAGACTGTCTTGGCGCCCTGTTCCTTGGCGTAGCGGACCGCCATGAGGGTGTCCATGGTCTCGCCGGACTGGGAGATCGAAACGATCAAGGTATTCTCGTCGACGATCGGATCCCGGTAGCGGAATTCATGCGAGAGCTCCACCTCGGTGGGGATCCGGCACCAGCGCTCGATGGCGTACTTCGCGACCTGGCCGGCGTAGGCGGAGGTGCCGCAGGCCAGGACGATGATCTTGTCCACGCTCTTGAGCAGTTCCGGGTCGATCCGGAGCTCATCCAGCGTCAGCCTGCCGTGGATGTCCGAGCGGCCCAGGAGGGTCTGCAGGACGGCGTCCGGCTGGTCGTGGATTTCCTTTTCCATGAAGGACGGGAAGCCGCCCTTTTCCGCCGAAGCCGGGTCCCAGTCGACCTTGTACTCCTTGCCTTCTGCGGGAGCGCCGTAGAAGTCGGTGATCTCCACGGAGTCAGCGGTGATGGTGACGATCTGGTCCTGGCCAAGTTCGACGGCGCGCCGCGTGTAGTCGATGAAGCCGGAAACGTCGGAGCCGAGGAAGTTCTCCCCCTCGCCGAGGCCCACCACGAGCGGTGAGTTCCGGCGGGCGGCCACGACGACGTCGGGCTGGTCGGCGTGCACCGCGAGAAGGGTGAAGGCGCCTTCAAGACGCTGGCAGGCAAGCTGCATGGCCTTGGTGAGACCGCCGGTGGAGTGGTCACCGTGGAGCTGGTTCCGGTAGATGTCGCCCAGCAGCGCGGCGGCGACCTCGGTGTCCGTCTCGGAGCGGAACTCCACGCCCTTGCCCAGGAGATCCAGCTTGAGTTCTGCGAAGTTTTCGATGATGCCGTTGTGGATCAGCGCCAGCTTCCCGTCGTCGGCCAGGTGCGGGTGCGCGTTCTGGTCCGTCGGGCCGCCATGGGTGGCCCAGCGGGTGTGACCGATGCCGGTCACGGATTCCGGGAGCGGGCTGGCCTCGAGCTCGGCGATCAGGTTGTTCAGTTTGCCCGACTTCTTGCGCGAGGAGATGGTTCCGTCCGCCACGACGGCGATGCCGGCCGAGTCGTAGCCCCGGTACTCCAGGCGGCGCAGTCCTTCCAGGACCACATCCAGGGCATTGTGTCCAGTATTTACCCGGCCAGCGGAGTGGCCCACATATCCAACGATTCCACACATGGACTCAAGCCTAGCTGGTTTCCCGCACAGGGACGTAGGAGGAGCCGGTGTGACGGCGGGCCCCGCGTCCCTCCGGCCGTGCACGGCGGGCTCTCCCATTTCGCTCTCAGCCCCGCGAAGGGCAGAATCTCTCGGGTGACTATGCAACGCAATGAAGCGAACGGCGACGGCGTCTCCCCGTTCGTGGAGCTGGACCGGCAGACCTGGTCCCGGCTCGCTGCCCAGATGGAGCAGCCTCTCAATGAAGAGGACGTGCTCCGGCTGCGCGGTCTCGGCGATCCGCTCGATATGAAGGAAGTCCGCGAGGTCTATCTTCCGCTCTCCCGGCTCCTGCACCTGTATGTGGAGGCAGCCGGCCAGCTGCATTCGGCAACCACCACTTTCCTCGGTGAGAAGACGCAGCGCACGCCGTTCGTGATCGGCGTCGCCGGCTCGGTTGCGGTGGGAAAATCAACCATCGCCCGCGTGCTCCGCGAGATGCTCCGCCGCTGGCCCGGGACCCCGAACGTGGAACTCATCACCACGGACGGCTTCCTCTACCCGCTGGCCGAGCTCAAACGCCGTCAGCTGCTGGAACGCAAAGGCTTTCCGGAGTCCTATGACCGCCGCGCCCTGCTCCGCTTTGTGAGCGAAATCAAGGGCGGCGCCGAGGAAGTCCGGGCCCCGTGGTATTCCCACGTGACCTACGACATTGTCCCGGGCAAGGAAGTTGTGGTCCGGCGGCCGGATGTGCTGATCGTGGAGGGGCTCAATGTCCTGGCCCCGGCCCGGCCCCGGCACGATGGCCGGCAGGGCCTGGCCCTGAGTGACTTCTTCGACTTTTCGATCTACGTTGATGCCAAAACGAGCTACATCGAGGAGTGGTACGTGGACCGTTTCCGGAAGCTGAGAACCACCGCCTTTGCGCAGCCGGAGTCCTATTTCCACCGCTATGCCACGCTCTCCGACGCCGAGGCCGAGCAGACCGCCCGCGAGATCTGGAAGCGCATTAACGAGCCGAACCTGGAGGAGAACGTGCTGCCCACCCGGGGGCGGGCGCAGCTGGTCCTCACGAAGGAAGCGGACCATTCCATCCGGCGGATGCTGCTGAGGAAGGTCTAGCACAGGTGTGCCACGACGGTGCGGACAGCCAGGGGCCACGCCGGGAATCCGGACCGGGCAGCCCGACCCGACGGGCCTTCAGCCGCCTGCTGATGGCTGGTTGCTGACTCGCAGCCCTTGCCGCATGCGCTCCCGAAACGCCGCCCTCGCCGTCCGCGTCCGGCACAGCCCCCACGACGGCGGCACCGGCACCCAGCGCGAGCCCGTTGGCGCCCCCTTCAGCGTCAAGCTCCTCCCCCGCGGCAACCTCCGCGGTTGCCGCCCCCGCGCCGGCACCTGCAGCACCCGCCCCGCCGGCGCCCCGGCACTCACTCATCGATCCGGCGAGCCCCTGGGTTGTGGTCAATAAGCACCGGCCGCTGGCGCCCGCCACGTTCAAGCCGGCGGACCTGGTCCGGCCGGCCGTGCGCCTGGCCGTTGCCGGCGAGGCCTCCCTGCTCAATAGCACGACGGCGGCCGCTGCCGAGAAGATGTTCGCGGCCGCAGCAACGGCCGGCGTGACCCTGACTCTTGCCAGCGGATACCGTTCCTACGTCACACAGGCGGCCACGTACAACGGCTACGCCAGAGCGCAAGGACAACCCGCGGCGGACACCGCTTCCGCCCGGCCGGGCTATTCGGAGCATCAGACCGGCTGGGCCTTCGACATCGGCGACGGCAGCGGGGCGGACAGCTTCACGCCCCAGTTCGCCCAGCAGCCCGCAGCCGTCTGGGCACAGGCCAATGCCCACGTGTTCGGCTTCGTGGTGCGCTACCCGTGGATGCTGCACGGCATCACCGGCTACTACTACGAGCCCTGGCATCTGCGCTATATCGGGCCGGAGGCTGCCACCGAGATGAAGAACCGGGGCATCGGGACCCTGGAGGAGTACTTCGGGCTTGAGGCCGCCCCGGCTTACCTGTAACGCCCGGACACCGCCGCAGGGAGGTCGTTGTTGCGGCGGGAGGGCAAACCCTCACTCCGGAACGAGCGCCAGAGCCAGTTCGGTCCGGACCACCTGAGCCAGGCGTTCAGCCACGGCTTGGGCGGTCGCCTCGTCGGCCGCCTCAACCATCACCCGCACAACGGGCTCCGTGCCAGAGGGACGCAGGAGGACACGCCCAGTGTCACCGAGCTCGGCAATAGCCGCGGAAATGGCCGCAGCAACGGCTTCGTCGCCGTTCACACGGGTACGGTCGACGCCCTTGACGTTGATGAGGACCTGCGGCAGCTTGGTCATGACGGTGGCCAGTTCCTTCAGGGGACGGCCCGTGAGGGCCACCTGGGCCGCTATCTGGAGACCCGTCAGGACGCCGTCACCGGTCGTGGCGTGGTCGGCAAAGATGACGTGCCCGGACTGCTCTCCGCCCAGGTTGAAACCGCCTTCGCGCATTCCCTCGAGGACGTAGCGGTCGCCAACCCCGGTCTCGCGCAGGCTGATGCCGGCCTCGCGCAGCGCAATCTTGAGTCCAAGATTGCTCATCACGGTCGCCACCAGGACGTTGTCCTTGAGCTTCCCCGCGGCCTTCAGGGCAACAGCAAGGATGGCCATGATCTCGTCGCCATCAACCTCGTTGCCCTCGTGGTCCACCGCGAGGCAACGGTCCGCGTCGCCGTCGTGGGCAATGCCGAGGTCGGCGCCATGCTCCAGCACAGCGCGTTTCAGCGGTCCCAGGTGGGTGGAGCCAACACCCTCGTTGATGTTGAGGCCATCGGGTTCGGCGCCGATCACCACGAGCTCCGCGCCGGCGTCCTTGAAGACCTGCGGGGAACAGCCGCTGGCCGCGCCATGGGCACAGTCCAAAACAACTTTGAGCCCGTCCAGGCGGTGCGGCAGCGTCCCGAGGAGGTGCACAATGTAGCGGTCTTCAGCGTCGGAGAAGCGCTGGATGCGGCCAACGTCGCCGCCGACGGGACGGAAGGGCTCCCGGCCCAACTGCCGCTCGATGGCATTCTCGACGTCGTCGGGCAGCTTCTGACCGCCGCGGGCAAAGAACTTGATCCCGTTATCGGGCGCCGGGTTGTGCGAGGCGGAGATCATCACGCCAAAGTGCGCGTCAAGGTCAGCCACCAGGTAGGCAGCTGCCGGCGTCGGGAGCACGCCCGCGTCGTAAACGTCGATGCCCGAACTGGAGAGCCCTGCTTCCACGGCAGCCGCCAGGAACTCACCGCTTGCGCGCGGGTCGCGTGCAACCACGGCGCGGGGGCGTTCTCCGTTGGTACTGCGCTCGTGTCCCAGCACCACGGCGGCTGCTTGGGCCAACTGCAAAGCAAGCTCGGCAGTCAGCAGGCCGTTCGCCAAACCTCGGACACCATCTGTTCCAAATAATCTCGACATCGGACCAAGTTTAGTCCATGAGGGCGAGGCTTCGTCCCAAGGCGGTTCGAGGGTTGACGAGGACGTCTTAACGGGCGAAAGCCCGCCCCGCCACGAGGGGCGGAACGGGCTTTCGTGCAAACGCGCGAGGCGCTTGGAAGCGGGATTAGCGCTTCGAGTACTGCTGAGCCTTACGGGCCTTCTTGAGACCGGCCTTCTTACGC
>JAODMA010000444.1 GCA_025464545.1 Arthrobacter sp.
GCGCGCGCAGGAGCGGGCCCGGCTGCTGCTGCTGGGCGGCGAGCCGTTCGAGGAGCGGATCGTCATGTGGTGGAACTTCGTCGGCCGCTCGGGTGCGGAGATCGCCGATCTCGCCGAGGAGTGGAATGCCGGCGGCGGCCGGTTCGACCCGGTGGTCGGCTACGACGGTGACCCTCTGCAGGCCCCGCCCCTGCCGCCGGTCCCCCTCAAACCCCGCGGCCGCACCCGGTGACGGGCTGACGTTGTTTCGCGCGCTCAACCGCACGCGGTCAAGCGCGCGAAACCGCCTTCATTCGGCGGCGCGGAGGGCTTCCCAGGTGGACCGGCGGCGGGCCTGCTCGGCCGGGTCGGGCACCGGCAGCGAGGCCAGCAGACGCTGCGTGTACGGGTGCCGCGGGGAGCCGCTTCACAGCAGGAACGATTACCGGCGGTGCCCATAGACTGGGTCAATGACCGAGCAGAACCAGACTCATCCCGATGCAGATTCCTATGATCCTGGGGCCAGTTCCCTGGCCGGCCAGGTGGATCCCGCGGTGATGGCGGAACTGTTGTCGATCCGCTCCAGCATCGACAACATCGATGCCACCCTCGTGTACCTGCTGGCGGAACGTTTTAAGGCGACCCAGAAAGTCGGCTTCCTCAAGGCCGCGCACAAGCTCCCCGCCGGGGATCCCGGCCGGGAGACCGCCCAGATCGCCCGGCTGCGCCGGCTCGCCGCGGAGGCGCACCTGGACCCGGCCTTCGCCGAGAAATTCCTGAACTTCATTATCGGCGAAGTCATCCGCCACCACGAAGCGATCGCCGAAGGCCATGAGGCGGCCCAGGCGCACGGTTCCGCTCCTGCCGGACCCACAGTTTCCGCAGACGCCTGAGATGGCCGCATCCACGCCCTCCGATCCCGGCCAGGTCACGGCGACAGCGCTCGGCCCGTGGCCCGGCGAAGACCCGCTCGAGGCCGCCCGGATCGTCCGCGGTGAACTCGGCAGCCCCCATCTGCCCTTCCTTGTCGAACTCCCGGACCGCGGCGTGGGCTCCGACGCCCTCGGCAGGACGGCCTCGCTCCTCGTCGAACTTGCCGTGGACGTCCAGCCCTACGGCTGGCGGATCGTGGACCGCCCCGGCAAGGACCTGATGCGGGCGCGCTCGGCCCTCTCCACCGACATCAACGTCCTCGCTGACGTGGCAGGCGCCGAGGACACCCCCGCCGCGGACCTCAAAGTGCAGTTGCGCGGCCCGCTGAGCCTTGCCGCGGGCCTGCACCTGCACAACGGCGAGCGGGCGCTGATCGATTACGGCGCCCGCCGCGACATTGCTTCCTCGCTGGCGGCCGGAGCCGGCAGTTATCTGCAACGACTGGCTGCGGCGGTCCCCGGGGCGCGGATCGTGGTGCAGATCGACGAGCCTGAGATCGCCTCCGTCCTGGCCGGCACCATCCCCACCTCCAGCGGCTACCGCACCTTGCGCTCCGTCCCCGGCCAGGAAGCTACCGACTCGTGGCAGCAGCTCATCGAGGCCCTGCGGGCTGCCGGCGCCGTCGAAATTGTCGTCGCGGTCCCGGAGATCGAGGCACCCTTTGACCGGATCCTGGCCTCCGGGGCGGACGGGATCGCCGTCCCTTTGCGCGCCCTGACCTCGCGCCAGTGGGAGCAGCTGGCGGGGGCAGTGGAGGCGGGCAAGCGGCTGTGGGCAGGTGCGCTGGACGTGGGCTCGCCCTCGGCGTCGCTGCCCCGGGTAGCCGACGTCGTCGAGACGGTGTGGCGCCCCTGGCGCCAGCTTGGGCTGCCGGCGTCCACGCTGAGCGCGCTGCGGGTCACCCCCGCGGAAGGGCTGGCGCGGCATTCGCCGTCGTCCGCGACGTCCGTGCTGACCCGCCTGACCCAGGTCGCGGACGGGCTCAACCAGCTCGCCCTGGGCTAGAGGGTCCCGGAGCTCAGATCCGCTTTTCCCAGCGGTCCGGCCGGGCGCGGTCCGGCAGGTAGCCCTGGGCCGTGCTGCCGCCGGCGTACCGTTCGAGCCTGTAGTCGAAGTGCCCGGCATAGGCCAGCACCAGGCCCAGCTGCGGCTGGATCACCTTGACCTGGATCCGGTGCTTGCCGTGGCTGCCTTCCCGCGGTTCCCACCACTGTTCGGCGTAGGCTTTGGCATCCAGCGCACCGGGCAGGGGGACCCGCAACGGCCCGAGGAACAGCCGCGACGCCTCGGAGACGCCGCGCAGCCGGCCTTCGTCGGTGACGCTGAGCTTGAGGTCCGTCGCGAGCCGGCGGTACCGGCCGATGTAGTCGACGAGTCCCCGCGTGCTGCCCGAGTTCTCGAAACTTGTGGTGTCGTGGAACAGCCGGGTTGTGCCGGGGAAGAGGATTTCACGGCGGGCCGTCAGGCTGGAGCGTCCGAACGGATCCAGGTGCGCATGGTTTTCGATCCGGAACGGGATGCCCTCGCCATACTCCGGGAAGAAGGCTTGCTCCCCGCTCGTGAGGCGCAGCAGCGGGCGCAGCCAGGGCTGCGGGCAACCCACCACGTCAAAGACGCCCTCGCCGACACCGAAGTGTCCGGAACCCGGGGCGAGTGCGAAGTATTCCTGCAGCTGAGGTTGCAGCCGGGAGAACGCATCTCCCAGGGCAAGCTGATAGATCGGTGTGGTCATGGATGCCTCCTGCAGGTCCTGGCCGGAATGGTGCCTGTGCACAGCATGCAGGATCGGCGGCAGCTTGTCACAGCAGCCACCGGATGCCGCCCCGGTTCCAGCCCGGCGAAGCCCGCGCCATGCCCGTAAACCGCTCAATACGACAAAGCCAATTCAATAGGGGAATATATAACTATGAAGGCACGCATTCTGGTAGTGGACGATGACGAGGCGCTCGCGGAGATGATCGGCATTGTGCTGCGCAATGATGGCTTTGAGCCCGTCTTTTGCGCCGACGGCGGGCAGGCTCTCGAAGTCTTCCGTTCGTCGAAGCCCGATCTCGTGCTGCTCGACCTGATGCTCCCGGGCATGGACGGCATCGAAGTATGCCGCCAGATCCGTGCCGAGTCGGATGTCCCGATCGTCATGCTGACGGCGAAGTCGGACACCTCGGACGTGGTCCGGGGGCTTGAATCCGGCGCGGACGACTATGTCCCCAAACCTTTCAAGCCTGCGGAACTCGTGGCCCGGGTCCGGGCCCGGCTCCGGCCCGGCGACCAGAAGGCCCCGGAAACCCTGCGGATCGCGGATGTCACCATTGACGTTGCCGGCCACCTCGTCAGCCGCGGCAGCGAGCGGATTTCGCTCACACCGCTGGAATTCGACCTCCTGGTGGCGCTGGCGCGCAAGCCGTGGCAGGTCTTCACCCGGGAACTCCTGCTGGAGCAGGTCTGGGGCTACCGCCACGCCGCTGACACGCGGTTGGTCAATGTCCACGTCCAGCGGCTGCGGTCAAAGATCGAGCGTGACCCGGAAGCCCCCGAAGTTGTATTGACGGTCCGTGGTGTCGGCTACAAAGCGGGTTCCTGAGCCAGCGGACGGCCGGCCCGGGTCAACCCCGGAACACGCACTGTTGGCGCAGGCCCGGCCCGAACAAGCCCTCTCCGAACAGGCCATCCCGGAGCAGGCCATCCCGGAGCAGGCCCGGTCCGAGCGCGCCCCCGTGGAACGGGATCATCCCCGGAGCTTTCCGCGACCGCCCGCAGGCGGCACGCAGCCGGACACCGGGCAGGAACCCGCCTCCGAGCCGGAGAACCAGCCGGAGAACCAGCGCCAGGGTCCCGCGGGTTGGGCGCTGCTCCGCTTCCGCACCAGGATCTGGCTCCGTCGGGCCTTGATCATGGCGGTCCGCGTCGCGCGCCTCGTGCAGAC
>JAODMA010000459.1 GCA_025464545.1 Arthrobacter sp.
TGGCCGGTCACCCTATGCCGGAGATGTTCATGGACAGAGAAGGTTCGCTGTCTCCGGCAACGCCGATTCCAGTTGTCCCCGGTAGAGGCCAATCGCGCCTTGGGCCTTACCCGGCCACGCGGATGAACAGAGGATCCATCGGCTGCCCGGCGGCGTACTGGCCGTCGAAGAGTTCGGACCCCTCGTCTGTGATCGCCACCTCGACGTCAGCCCAGGCAAGCGAGCCGTCCGCTGCCTGGCTGGGGGCTCCGGCCCGCAGACTGGCCACAGCCGTGCGGTCCTGCCCGACGTCGTCGCCGGTGCTGATCGAGAGGATCCCCCGTCCGCCGGTAAAGGCGATCCATGGGTCCAGCAACCGGACAAACATCATCCCATGGTGGCCGGAGAGGCGGACGTCGCCGCGGAAGCGCAGGATGCCGGTGCCCCGTGCGGCGTCGTAGTCGGAACTGTCGGGAGCGAAGCGGAAAAGGCCTGCTTCATCCACCGTTGCGCCCTCGACCGCCGACACCGACGCGTCCGGTAGTCCATTGATGTAGTCGATGAAGCTGCGTTTGATGCCCCAGCTGAGGCCGAGAGGCGGCAGTGGGTCGGGTGAAACGGTCGCTGGAATCACGAAGTACTCCTGGGGCTGAGAGGCAGGTCTGCTTCTGAGCCTAGCGGCGGATCGCGGGAGGAATGAACTGCACCCCTCCAGCGGTGACACCCCGCGTAGTGGGACACGCATTTCTCTGTCGGCGTAGGGTGCCCGGAACTACGCGCAGGGCGCCGGTGGTTGACTTAGATAGGTACCAGTCAAGGGAGGTGCACCGTGGCAACTGCGATAAGCAGGGCTTCTGGCCCTGAGGCGTCCGAAGACCCGCTGGATTCATACTCGGCGACCGTTGTCCGGGTGGCGGAGACTGTCACACCGCACGTTGCCGCCATCGAAATGACCGGCCACGGACGCAGCGGCAGGTTCCGGGTGGGGGCGGGCTCAGCGGTGCTGTTCACCTCCGACGGCTTTCTGGTCACCAACGCCCATGTGGTGGCCGGCACCCAGAGCGGGAGCGCGGTTTTTGCCGACGGGACGCGGACGACGGTCGACGTCGTCGGCGCCGATCCGCTCTCGGATCTCGCCGTCGTCCATGGCAGGGCCCCCACCGCGGCACCGGCGGAACTCGGTGACGCCGAGACCCTCCGGGTCGGCCAGTTGGTCATTGCTGTCGGCAACCCGCTCGGTTTGTCCGGCTCGGTGACGGCCGGTGTGGTCAGCGGGCTGGGTCGCTCCATCCCGGTGTGGTCAGGACGCAACCGCCGCGTGATCGAGGACGTCATCCAGACCGATGCCGCACTGAATCCGGGCAGCTCAGGGGGAGCCCTTGCAGACGCCCGCGGCCGGATCGTTGGCATCAACACCGCAGTGGCAGGTGCCGGGCTGGGCCTGGCGGTGCCCGTCAACGCCACCTCGCGCAGGATCATCGCCTCGTTGCTTAAGGACGGGCGGGTCCGGCGTGCCTATCTCGGGCTGGTGAATACGCCGGTGCAACTGCCGGCCAGCGCGGTGGTCAGGACCGGACACAGGGAGGGCCTCCGCGTCGTCGAGGTCCTTCCGGGATCGCCCGCCGAGCGTGCGGGGCTCCGCGCCGGAGACATCCTCTTGAGCGTCGGCCAGAAACCCGTTGCGAACGCCGAGAGCCTGCAGAAGCTGCTCTTCGCCGAGGCGATCGGGGTGCCGCTGGAGTTGTCGTTGATGCGTGACGGCGTAGAAATGCGAGCCGTGGCCGTTCCCGAGGAGATGACGGACAGGAACTGAGCAGGCGGATCGGCGCGGGCCGCGATTCCCGGCAGCCGGCAGGGGTCCGGTGCGCAGTCTGGCCCCCGGGTCCCAGTGGGGTTCCTCCACTGGTGTGGAACACCTGAACAACGCACGTAGTACTTGGGAAAACCTTGGGGTGAACACTTGCCCATACTTGCCGCTGTACTCGACTTTCTTCAGGCGCCAAGTCGGGTAGCTTCGTTGCTTGTTGTCGCAGGTCAGGCGTGTCACGGTTTCCTTAGAAGACCGGAAGGAACACAGTCTCAACACTCCATAGTTCCGAACATTTTCCGATCTTCCGAAGAGTAGTTGAGATTTAGAGCTGGGGAAATCGGAGAACATCGTGGAAACTGCAGCCGGACATTCAGCGTCAATTTCTGTCCGTCTTTTCGGAACCTTTGAAATACGGCGCAACGGAGCAACGCTCACGGCGATCGACCTGGGCGGGTGCAAGCCGCGGCACATTCTGGAAATACTGCTTCTGAACCTGGGTACACCGGTCTCAAAAACCCAATTGATAGACATCCTCTGGGGTGCCAGTGCCAGCGAAGGCGCCGTAGCCACTTTGGAGAGTTACGTCAGCGGCATCCGCCGGGCTATCCAGCCCGGCCAGACGAAGACCGGACCACTGCGCACGGCCAACAGCGGCTACGTTCTGGATCCGCAGCTCGTGGAACTGGACCTGTGGGACTTCAGGCAGCTGGTTCGATCCGCCGCCCAGGCCCCGGCCACCGAGGCCTACCCGCTGCTGCTCAGGGCGCTGGAACTCTCCGCAGAGCCCCTGTTGGGGTTCGAGCTTGTCGCTGACTGGGCGGACGACGCAAGGACGCGCCATTCCACCGAGAAAGTCACCGCGCAGATCCTCGCAGCAGAAACGGCCGCCACTCTGGAGCGGACCGACGAGGCCATCCGCTGGGCGCAGGCAGCCATCCGCTCCGAACCGCTCAACGAACGGGCCTGGACCGTCCTGGTGAACACCTACGAACAGGCAGGCCTGCCGGCGGAGGGCTTGTCTGCCTATGACCGCTGCCGCAGGCTCTTTGACCGGGATTTGGGTTGCGCGCCCGGCCCAGCGCTGCAGGACGCGCATCTCAGGCTCCTGCGTCAGCACGCCGAGGCAAACTCTGAGCTGTCCGAAGCGCTGGCTGCGCTGCTTTACCTGGGTGAAGGGCTGAACGAACCCAAGCGCCGCGTGATGCCGGCAGCGGAGTCCCGGCGCTTGCATGAGAACGCCGGCAGGGTCCTAGATTCGTTCCTTCAGCGGGTGCGGGCTGCCATCTGAACAGGCCCGGCCCTGGTCAGGCGGCTCTGACGATCGGCAGCTCGTCCCAGTGCATCGTGTAGCGGGGGGAGCATGTCCCGCTTCGTGCTCCAGTCCGGGCTGCCCCGGATGCCCGCGTGGCCGATCCCGCGCTCCTCGAGGGGATTCTCGAAAAGTTCCAAGGGTGACTGGTTCCCGGGGGGTCGAAGGTCGGTCACCATGATGCCCCCGGACGTAATTCAAGCCCTCGTGGATGCTGGGGAAAAGGCCGTAAGTTGCCTTCGCGAGCAGCACGGGATCAGCGGTAGGCATGGGCAGCGCCATGCACACCGAGGGGTTCGAGCCGTCCTGCGGGTTGTAGCGTGACGTTGCCGCGAACGCTGTCAGCAGAGCCGCGACGCGGATGTCCGGATACCGGGGATTGTCAGCCTGCAGCACCACCCCTGTGGCGGTGACGCGGAGACGATGAGGTGCTGGTTCAGGTCAATCCGACCGTCGAAGTAGTCCTGGGAGGGGGACGGATAGCCCGCCGCCACGGCACCGGCGAGATCAGCACCGACAAGAGGGAGGTGCACGCGTCTATCACGCGAGGCCCGATTACAACGCCCACAACACACCTTTATTCGAATATATGTTCGACACTTACAGTGTAGCGCCGCGCGCCGCCATTAGGCGCCGTCGAGGCGCTGAAGTTAACTTGATCACGTGGCGTGCGTTCTCCAAAGATCCGGCCGCGCCGGGCCCCATACTGGGAATATCCCCGGCGGCCTTCTCCTTTCCGCCCGGTACGAGGAGGGTCCATGAAAGCTCTGAAAAGCATCGTTGCGCACGAGTACTTCCTGGCGGCGAAAAAAGTCGTCACGAACCAGTATTTCCCCGCTGCGGCGGTCTTGTTCGGAGTCGTCCTGTTCTGGACCCTCGGACTGTTCGGCGGCCTGTCGCTGCTGAGCACGAACCAGACGATGCTGACCACGCTCACCTGGCTGCTGTTCGTGTACGCCGCCGCGGTATTGTCACCCCTCGCGGGACTCCTGGCCGTCGTCGATCTCACCCGCCGCTGGCGGCGCAACCGGCGGCGGGAAGCGGAGCGGCCCGGCCCGTCTTAGGAATCCCGGCCGGTCCGGTCTTACTCGAACCGGGACGGGTCGCCCATTCCGCGCCGGACGATTTCGGCGACGCCGCTGGAGAAGTCGATGACGGTCGTCGGCTCGGACCCGGAGTCGCCGGAATCGATTACGGCATCCACAACGTGCTCGAGGCGTTCCTTGATTTCCCAGCCTTGGGTGAGCGGTTCGTCCTCATCGGGTAAGAGCAGGGTGCTGGAGAGCAGTGGTTCGCCCAATTCGGCGAGCAGGGCATGGACCACGCGGTGGTCCGGGATGCGCACGCCCACGGTTTTCTTCTTCGGATGCAGCAGCCGGCGTGGGACTTCCTTCGTCGCGGGCAGGATGAAGGTGTAGCTGCCCGGGGTGACGGCCTTGATGCTGCGGAAGACGTCGTTGTCGATCTGCACGAACTGGCCCAACTGAGCGAAGTCCTTGCAGAC
>JAODMA010000478.1 GCA_025464545.1 Arthrobacter sp.
CTGCTCAAGGCTCGGAACGTAGAAGTAGACCTTGGTGAGGGCCAGCCGTTCCTCCGCGAAAGCGCGCACGTACGCCGCATCCCTGCCGTCCGCCGCGGCGACGACAGCGCTTTGGACCCCCATGCCCTGGGCCATCCCGACGGTGCGTGAGTCCAGGACCTCCACCGGGATAGGGACCCTGCCGGCCGCGAGACGGGCGGCATCAGCCGTTCCGGAAAGTTCGCCGGAAATATGGACGGACAGGACCGACTCAAAGCCGCGCTGCTTCGCCGCCAGATATGCGTGTTCGAATTGTCCGGGGGAAGGACGTGACGTCTTGACCGACCGGCCGCTGGCGATGGCCACGGCGATCGTCTCGGTGATGTCGTCCTCGCCCTCCCCGTAGATCTCCGCCCCCACCATGACGGGCATGGGAACAACGGTCAGCCGCCCGTCGACCGTCAAGGCCCGTACCCAGTCGGCAGGCAGGGCGGCAGCCGAGTCTGTGACCACGGCGGTCCGCGCCCCGCCCAGGGAAGGCACGGGCTCGGCTCCGCCACGGCGGGCCGGACGGAGCCGCGTAAGGCGCTCCCTCAGCCATGGCAATCCTGCTGGCTCGCGGTCGGGCACAGAGCACCTCCTGCTCGCTTGGTCGTTAAGGCTGAGCCGGCCGCAGCTGGTGCCGGCGGCCGGCTCATTGGCCCGCGCGGTTATGCCGGGACGATATTGACCAGCTTAGGCGCCCGCACAATGACCGTGCGGATGCCCCGCCCGTCGAGGGCGCGCTGGACGTTCTCCGACGCCAGCGCCAGCTCGCGCAGTTCGTCCTCGCCGAGTCCCGCGGCCACCTCACGGCGGTCCCGCACCTTGCCCTGAACCTGGACGACGGCGGTCACCGTGTCCTGCACCAGGAGCGCCTCGTCGTGAGCGGGCCAGCCTGCGTTGGCCACGGACGCCGGGTGGCCCAGCACGTTCCACAGGTCCTCGGCCGTATAGGGCGCGAACAGGCTCAGGATGACCGCGACGGCCTCGACTGCCTCGCGGACGGCAGGGTCCGCCCCGCCGGCGCCGGTGTCGATGGTCTTGCGGGTCGCGTTGACCAGCTCCATCAGCTTCGCCACGACGACGTTGAACTTGTTGGAGTCCAGCAGGGCTTCGGCGTCGGCGATTGTGCGATGGGTGACCGTGCGGAGGGCGCGGTCACCGGTGGAGAAGTCGACGCCGGGCTGGCTCGCGACGTCCTGCCCAAGGCGCCAGGCCCGGGCCAGGAACTTCGCCGAACCCGACGGCGAAACATCCGCCCAGTCGACGTCGTCCTCAGGCGGGGACGCGAAGATCATGGTCAGGCGGACCGCGTCGACGCCGAACTTGTCCAGCTGCTCGCCGAGATCCACGCCGTTGCCGAGGGACTTGCTCATGGCCTTGCCGCCGTTGAGCACCTGGCCCTGGTTCAGCAGTGCGCGGAAGGGTTCGTCCGCCTCGATCAGACCCAGGTCATGGATGACCTTTGTGAAGAACCGTGCGTACAGCAGGTGCAGGATGGCGTGTTCAACGCCGCCGACGTACTGTCCGACCGGCATCCAGTCGTTGATCTTCGCCGGATCGAAGGGTCCTTCGGTGTACTGCGGAGAGACAAAGCGCAGGAAATACCAGGATGAATCCACAAACGTGTCCATGGTGTCGGTGTCCCGCTTGGCCGGGCCTTGGCAGTTCGGGCACGCGACGTTGACCCAGGTCTCCGCGGCGGCCAGCGGTGAGGTGCCCTTAGGGGACAGGTCCTCGCCGCGCAGCCCGGCCGGCAGTTCAACCGGCAGTTGCTCATCCGGTACCGGGACCTCGCCGCAGTCCGGGCAGTGGATGATCGGGATGGGCGTGCCCCAGAAGCGTTGCCGGCTCAGCAGCCAGTCGCGCAGCCGGAAGTTCACGAACTTCTCTCCCGTGCCCAGCTCCCGCAGGATCTCGATGGCGGCGGGGATAGCCTCAGCCTTGGGCAGTCCGTCCAGCGCGCCGGAGTTGATCAGCTCGCCTTCACCCGTGGTCGCCTTTCCGGTGAGCGCGGGATCTTCTTCACCGGTGTCCAGAACCGCACGGACCGGCAGGCCAAAGGTCCGCGCGAAGTCGAGGTCCCGCTGGTCGTGGGCGGGCACCGCCATGATGGCGCCGGTGCCGTAGTCCGCCAGGACGTAGTCGGCTGCCCAGACCGGCAGCTTTTCACCGTTCAGCGGGTTGACGGCGTAACGGCCGGTGAAGACGCCGGTCTTTTCCCGCTCGGTGGACTGCCGCTCAATTTCCGTCAGAGCCTTGACCTGCTCGCGGTAGGCCGTCAGCGCCGGGGCGTGCTCCTCGGTTGCCAGCTCGAGGGCCAGCGGAGCGTCGGCAGCGACGACGAAGAAGGTGGCCCCGTACAGCGTGTCCGGGCGGGTGGTGAAGACCGTGACATCCTTGGCGGGCTTCTCGCCGTCGGCCTCGATTACAAAGTGGACGTGCGCGCCCTCGGAGCGGCCGATCCAGTTCTTCTGCATCGCCAGGACCCGCTCGGGCCAGTGCCCGCGCAGCTCATCCATGTCATCCAACAGGCGGTCCGCGTACTCGGTGATCTTGAAGTACCACTGGTTCAGGGACTTCTTGGTAACGGGGGTGCCGCAACGCTCGCAGGCGCCGTTTACCACCTGCTCGTTGGCCAGCACCGTCTGGTCCTTGGGGCACCAGTTGACCGGTGAATCCTTACGGTACGCCAGGCCGCGCTCGTAGAAGCGCTTGAACAGCCACTGCGTCCAGCGGTAGTACTCCGGGTCCGAGGTGTGGATCCGGCGGGACCAGTCGGCGGAAATGGCATAGCGCTTGAATGAGGCCGCCTGGGTCTCGATGTTGGCATAGGTCCACTCACTAGGGTGGGCATTGCGCTTGATCGCAGCATTTTCCGCGGGGAGCCCGAAGGAGTCCCA
>JAODMA010000047.1 GCA_025464545.1 Arthrobacter sp.
AGGAGCAAGGTTTACAAGATGTCACGTGTCTGCCCGTAAGCGTCGAGGACGCCGACCATCATGGACGTGACCACCATCGCGAGGAGCGGCACCCAGAACGCGATCCGGCGCTTGGCGAGCATCACGATCGTGGCTATTGCCGCTGCCAGTGGGATGAGGACGATCAGAACGTAGGCAGTCGTTGCCGCCCATTGCGGTATTGAACGGGTTCCGTCCATCCACTCGGACGCGCCGAGGGCGACAATCAAGAACTGCGCGACGGCGACGAACGGCTGCGCGACCAAGAAGATGATTGAAAAGACGCGGTTCATGATCGAGGGCTGTCTGGCGCTTCGTTCATTGACCTGTGCTTTTGTATCCACTATTCGTCCTAACGCATGCTCGGAGTAGCTTCCGCTGGCATCGACATAGTCTACGGGGCTGCGTAACGACCAATCAGCTGGTTTCCCCGGCGCCAGGCGCTCCGGTGCGTCCAGGCGTCACCGAGGCCGTAGGTGAACTGAAACTCATCCCCCGGCTCCAGCGTCCGGGCGACCCTGGCAGCAGCGATGTCGATTGGTGCGATGATCTGCCTGCGATCCGGCTCCAGAGCAGCTCCCTGCTATCCCGTTTGAGGATGGGCTTTCGCACGTTCCCTGACCCATCGGCATGCTCTGATCCTGACGATTTCGGTCCGAATTGCGGAACAGGTGTCAGTCCAGCAGCAGCGCGGGTTCTTCCAGAATGGACGCGACGTCGGCCATGAAGCGGGCCGAGAGGTCGCCATCCACGACGCGGTGGTCGAAGGAACCGCCGAGAGTGGTGATCCAGCGCGGAATCACCTCGCCGTCGAGAACCCAGGGCTTCTGTTTGATGGTGCCGAAGGCCACGATGGCGACCTCGCCGGGATTGATGATCGGCGTGCCGGTGTCGATTCCCAGGGCCCCGATGTTGGTGACGGTGAGTGTGCCGCCCTGCATCTGGGCCGGCTGGGTCTTGCCGGCGCGGGCGGTCGTGGCCAGATCGTTCAGGGCCAGGGCCAGTTCCTTGAGCGAGAGGTCCTGGGCGTTCTTGATGTTGGGCACCATGAGGCCGCGGGGTGTCGCGGCGGCGATGCCTAGGTTCATGAAGTGCTTGACCTGGATCTCGGCCGTATCGCTGCCGTCCGGGTTGTCCACCCAGGTGGCGTTGACGCTCGGGTTCCGCGCCGCTGCCCAGATGACGGCCTTGGCGAGAATCAGCAGTGGCGAGACCTTGATGCCTTCAAAGTCGCGGGAGGCCTTCAGCCGCTTCACGAATTCCATCGTGCGGCTTGCGTCGACGTCCACGAAAATGCTCACATGCGGGGCGGAAAAGGCCGACTCGACCATGGCCTTGGCCGTGGCCTTGCGGACGCCCTTGACCGGAATCCGTTCGACGCGCTGATCCTGCGGGCGGCCGGTCTTGCCCCAGAAGCTGTCGGCCTTGTCCACCTCGGCGTCGCGCTGGGCCTGGTAGCTGACCAGGTCCTCGCGGGTCACTTCGCCGCGGGCGCCGGTGGGGACGACATCGGACAGGTCGATGCCCAGGTCGCGCGCAATCTTGCGGACCGGCGGCTTGGCGAGGACCCGGCTGACGAGGCCGGTGATGGCACCGCCGAGGGTGGGCCGCAGGTCGATGGCTTCGGCCGGAACGGGGCGTTCGGCCGGACGGACGGCCGTGGCCACAAGGCCGGGTCCGGGGGTTGAGGGTGTCGGGGCCGGAGGCTCGGCCGCCGGGGCGGGGGACACCCGGCGGCGGCGCTTCACGGCGTCGGCCTTAGGTCCGGACCCCACCAGCGGTCCGCCGGCCGGGCGCCCGGCCGGCTCGCCGGCGTCGGAGGTGTCCGCCTCAAGCTTCCCATACAGGGGCTGGTCAACAGCTGGCGCCGCCGCAGGCGCGGCAGTGGCCGGGGCCGTCCCGGCATCGGCGGCAGCGGCGTCATTGACGCTGATGATCGGGGTTCCGACGTCGACCGTAACGCCCTCCCGGACCAGCAGCTCGGCGACCGTGCCGGCAAACGGGGAGGGCAGTTCGACGAGAGACTTGGCGGTCTCAATCTCGCAGATGATGTCGTTGACGGCCACCGTATCCCCGGCCCGGACCTTCCAGGAGACGATTTCGGCCTCGGTCAGACCTTCGCCCACGTCGGGGAGGTTGAACTTGTGAAGAGTCATGGTGTCCTTGGTTGGAGAAGGCGTCCGGGAGGAATGCGTTTCAGTAGGAAAGGGCTCGCTCGAGTGCCTCGAGGATACGGTCGATGTCCGGCAGGTAGTCTTCCTCGACCTTGGCCACGGGGTATGGCATGTGGAAGCCGCCCACGCGGATGACCGGCGCCTCGAGCGAGTGGAAGGCCCGCTCGCTGATGCGGGCAGCGATTTCTCCGCCGATGCCGCCGAACGTCGGCGCCTCGTGGGCCACGATCAGGCGTCCGGTCTTGTTGACCGAAGCCGTGATGGTGTCGAAGTCGATCGGCGAGATGGAGCGCAGGTCGATCACCTCGACACTGTGGCCATCCTCGGCGGCCGCGTTGGCCGCGGCGAGGGCCACAGGCACCAGCGGGCCGTAGACGACTACCGTGGCATCCGTGCCCTCGCGCAGCACGTGCGCCTTGAAGGGGTCCGCGGACGGCCCGGGGGATTCGGTGTCCACCTCGCCCTTGAGCCAGTAACGGCGCTTGGGTTCGAAGACGATCACCGGGTCCTGGCAGGCGACGGCCTGCTGGATCATCCAGTAGGCGTCGTGCGGGTTGGACGGGGTGATGATGCGGAGCCCGGCGGTGTGGGCGAAGAGGGCCTCCGGCGATTCGGAGTGGAGCTCGATCGAGCCGATGCCACCGCCGTAGGGGATCCGGATGACGACCGGCACGGTGAGGTTGCCGTTGCTGCGCGAGTGCATCTTGGCCAGCTGCGTGGTGATCTGGTTGAAGCCGGGGAAGACGAAGCCGTCGAACTGGATCTCGCAGACGGGCAGGTA
>JAODMA010000084.1 GCA_025464545.1 Arthrobacter sp.
GCCCTTGAAGCGAGCGTTGAAGCGCTCGACGCGGCCTGCAGAGTCCATGATGCGCTGCTTGCCCGTGTAGAACGGGTGGGACTCGGACGAGATTTCGACGTCGATGACCGGGTAGGTGTTTCCGTCTTCCCACTCGATGGTCTTCTTGGAAGACACGGTGGACTTGGTCAGGAACTTGACGCCGGAAGCCAGGTCGTTGAAAACAACAGCTTCGTACTTCGGGTGGGTATCAGACTTCATAATTGGACCTTTGTTCGCACAACTGGATTTTGCCAGTTGCCAGGTATGAGTGGGATGGCTGGTTGGCACCTGTCGGCGCAGCACAGCCAGCTACCAATGATAGCGGAAAACCGGGCGCCGGACGAACCCCTCCGGGGCGAAGCCCGGCCCGGCATCAGTCGCGGGGCCGGAGCTCCCAAAATGCAACGGCTGATGCCGCGGCGACGTTGAGGGAATCGACGCCGGCACGCATTGGGATCTTCACGGCCAGGTCGGCCGCGGCCAGGGTGCCCTCGCTCATGCCGGCGCCCTCGGTGCCGAGCACCAGCGCCAACCGTTCCGGGTTCCGGACGGCGAGTTCCTCCAGCGAGACGGCGTCGTCGGTGAGCTCCATCGCCGCCACCGTGAAGCCCAGTTCCCGGAGCATCGCCAGGTCCCCCGGCCAGTCCTCCAGTCGCGCCCACGGGACCTGGAACACGGTCCCCATACTGACCCGGACACTGCGCCGGTACAGCGGGTCCCCGCAGCGCGGCGAGACGAGGACGGCGTCCACGCCCAGGGCTGCCGCGGAGCGGAAGATCGCACCGACGTTGGTGTGGTCCACGATGTCTTCCAGCACCGCGACCCTCCTTGTGCCGGCAAGCAGCTCCGGCAGCGGAACCGGCGCCGGCCGGTGCATGGCCGCCATGGCCCCGCGGTGCAGGTGGAAGCCGGTGATGTCCTCGAGGAGCGCGGCGGAACCGATGTAGGCAGGCACGTCCGGATACTGCTCGAAGACGTCCGCGAGGTCCCGGACCCACTTCTCCGCGAGGAAGAAGGAACGCGGCCGGTGTCCTGCCGCCAGCGCACGGCGCAAAACGCGGGAGGACTCCGCGATATACATCCCCTCGGCGGGTTCGCGGAGCTTGCGCAGGTGGACGTCCGTCAGCTGGGTGTAGTCCGAGACGCGGGGGTCGTCGGCTGACTCGAGGTGGTGGAAGGTCATGGGCAGGTCATTTCAGGAGGTTGGCGATCATGAAGCCAAGGGCAACCAGGCCCAGGGTGAAGATGACCCCGCGCAGTACCGCCGGGGAGAGTCTGCGGCCTACCTTGGAACCGAGCACGCCGCCGATCAGCGAGCTGGCAGCAATCAGCCCCACCACCGCCCAGTTGATCCGGCCGAAGGCAAAGAGCAGATAGGAGATGGCCGCGACGATGTTCACACCCAGGACCAGGATGTTCTTCATGGCGTTGGCGTTCTGGATGGTCCCGGACATGAAGACACCGAGGATGCCGACCAGGAGGATGCCCTGGGCCGCGACGAAGTAGCCGCCGTAGACGCCGGCCAAATAGACGAGGACCACCAGCAGGAATCCGTGGCCGCGGTCTCTGAGGGCATGTTCGGGGTTCTCTTCCCGGTTCCGGACCCACTGCTGGAGCCGGGGCTGGAAGACCACCATAAGCAGGGCCAGCACGATCAGCACGGGGGCGGCGTAGTGGAAGACCGTCTCAGGCAGGTTCAGCAGCAGGTACGCGCCGCTGATGCCGCCCAGCAGCGAGGCGGGCAGGAGCCGGAGCAGCTGCTTGCCGCGCCCGGCGAGTTCCTTGCGGTAGCCCCACGCCCAGGCGGCGTTCCCTGCCACGAGGCCCATCGCGTTGCTGATGGATGCCGTAACGGGCGCGTAGCCGAGGGCGATCAGAACGGGGAAGGTGACGAGGGTGCCGGAACCGACGACGCTGTTGATGGTGCCCGCCCAGAGCCCGGCAAAGAAGATGAAGACGCTATTGAGGAACTCCACGCGCTGTCAGGCAGCCCGTCAGCGGCGGGCAGTGGCGGTGTAGCGTCCCGCTGTGACGCTGACGTCCAGCGGCAGGCCGAAGGTTTCGCTCAGGTGGTCCGAGGTGAGGACCTCTGCCACCGGTCCCTGGGCGACCACGCCGCCGTCGCGCATCAGCATGGCGTGGGTGAATCCCGGCGGGACCTCTTCGAGGTGATGGGTCACGAGGACGATGGCCGGGGCAGCCTCGTCGCGGGCCAGTTCACTGAGCCGGTAAACGAGGTCCTCGCGGCCGCCGAGGTCGAGTCCGGCGGCGGGTTCGTCGAGGAGCAGCAGCTCCGGGTCCGTCATGAGTGCCCGGGCGATCTGGACGCGCTTCCGCTCCCCTTCGGACAGTGAGGCGAACGGCCGGTTGAGCAGCGGGCCCATGCCCCATTCGTTCAGCAGGCCGAAGGCGCGGCGCTCGTCGTCCTTCTCGTACCCCTCACGCCAGCGTCCGGTGACGCCGTAAGCGGCTGTCACTACGACGTTGAGGACCTTCTCGTGCTCCGGGATCTGGTTGGCAAGGGCGGCCGAGGACAGGCCGATCCGGGGCCGGAGCTCAAAGACATCGACGGCGCCGAGGATTTCCTCCAGGATGCCGGCCATGCCGCTGGTGGGGTGGATCCGTGCTGCGGCGATCTGCAGCAGTGTGGTCTTGCCGGCGCCGTTGGGGCCGAGGATCACCCAACG
>JAODMA010000092.1 GCA_025464545.1 Arthrobacter sp.
CGCCGCGCTGGGGTCCCCTGCCGCGGCCGCTGCCGCTAGTCCCGGACTCGCTCATTCGAATACCACGCTTTCAAGTGTTGCCTGTCCGCGCGCCCAATCAGCGGCGGTCATCATTTTCTTGCCCGAAGGCTGGATTCTGGTGAGTTCCACCGGGTGCGAGCCGGTCCCCACCAGCACGCCCTTGCCGTCGATTGCCAACCGTCCCGGCTGCAAGGCAGGAGCCTGGGGCCGGAGGAGCACGGGTTCCAGTTTGACCCGCTGCCCGTCCAGGGTGGTCCAGGCACCAGGCTCGGGGGTGACGCCGCGCGCCCGCCTCCCGATCGCCAGCGCCGGCTGCCGCCAGTCGAGCCGTCCGTCCTCAAGGGTCAGCTTGGGAGCCAGACTCACGTCGCCCTGCTGAGGCACCGCGGCGGCCTTGCCGGCGTCGACGGCGGACAGCGTCTGGGTGAGCAGCACCGCGCCGCTGTGGGCGAGCCGTTCCAGCAGCGACCCGGCGGTGTCGTCCGGCCGGACAGCCTCGGTCAGGGTGCCGAAAACAGGACCGGTATCCAGTCCCTCCTCGAGGAGGAAAGTGACGGCTCCGCTGACATCGTCACCGGCGACGATTGCCCGCTGCACGGGGGCCGCTCCACGCCACGCCGGAAGCAGCGAGAAGTGCAGGTTGATCCAGCCGTGGCGGGGAACACTCAGTGCGGCTCGTGGAATGAGTCCGCCGTAGGCCACGATCGCGGCGGCGTCAGGCGCGACGGCGGCGATCCGGGCGGTGACGTCGGCGTCGACCTTTGCGGCGTGGATGATCTCGATGCCAAGCTCGGCCGCGCGGGCTGCGACCGGCGACGGCGTCAGGACCCGCTTGCGGCCTACCGGGGCGTCCGGTCGGGTGAGGACAGCGACGACGTCGAACCCTGCCTCGACCAGAGCGTCCAGAGAGGGAACAGCAACAGCGGGCGTTCCAGCGAAGAGAACCCTCACTGGGGGGTTCCGAAGGAGCCGCCGCCGAAGCTGGACCCTACAGACTTGGCGCGCTTCGCCGTCGTCTGCTCCGTGATCGAGTCATAGTTCGCGTTGCGGATGGCGCGCAGCGCGGCCTTGCGGTCCTCGCCTTCGAGCCGGTCGGTGAACAGGATGCCGTCGAGGTGGTCGGTCTCGTGCTGGAAGCAGCGGGCCAGCATGCCATCGCCCTCGACGGCGACGGGGTTGCCATGCAGATCAACCCCCGTGACGCGGGTGTGCCGGCGGCGGCGGACCGGGAATCCCAGCCCGGGGATGGACAGGCAACCCTCGACCTCGTCCGGCTGGAAGTCCTCGCTGTTTTCCAGTACCGGGTTGATGATGTGTCCCTCGACGCCGCCGATGCGATAGGTGAAAACGCGCTGGCTTACGCCGACCTGGGGAGCTGCCAGGCCTGCGCCCTCCACGTCCTCCATGGTCTCGGTCATGTCAGCCACGAGCTTCGCCAGTTCAGGCCCGAACTCCGTCACGGGATCAGCGACTGTGCGCAGCACAGGATCACCGATGATGCGGATATTCAAAACGGCCATGTGCAATCTGTCCTTACGGTGGGCGGCTACGGGAGTCCCACCAGTTTAGTGGCCCGGGCCGGCTTCCCGGACGCCCTCCCTAAGTGGTCGTCGCTAAAATGTCAGACCCCCTTGGCAGAATCCAGTTATGGAAGCCGTCAGCGATTTCCTCCCGTTCCAGGACACGGACCAGGCCAGCGGCCAGGCCGGGTATCCCGGTGTGGAGGGTGCCCTCGCAGCGCTTCAGGGGGTGGGCTCGACGGCGGTGGCGGACGCGGCGTTCTGGGGATTCCAGACCGCGTCCGACTTCGCCGGCCGGGTGGAGGAACTGTCCCGGACGGTGGAGTATCTGCAGCTCGTCGCGGCCGCCGCCGTGGACCGGACCCGGCGGCAGGCCACCGCCGCGGCCAGCCGCGGCACCGGCACCGGCTGGACCACCGGCTGGCGCGACACGTCCAGCGGCAGCGAAGCCGGCACCCCGGGCGCTTCTGTATTTGCCGCCGGGACCGTGGAGGAGACCCTTGCTGCAAGCGTGGATGACGGTTACCGGAACACCACGGAGTTCCTGCGGGCCCGGTTGCGGATCGGCGCCGCGGAAGCGCGGCGCCGGCTCGCCCTCGCCGAGGACCTGCTGCCCCGGACCGGGCTCGGCGGAAGGCAACTGCTGCCGGCCGTCCATGAGGAGCTCGGCGGCGCGGTCGCGTCGTCCGAGGTCGCGTCGCGGGCCGCGAGCATCATCACCGCCGCGCTGGACCGCGTCCGGCACGCCTGCGACGCCGAAGCCTCCGCCCGGATGGAACATGCCCTGACACGGACCGCGGCCGAGAACGATCCGGACTTCCTGGTCCGGGTCGCCCGGAGCTGGACCGACGCGCTGGACCAGGACGGCGCCGAGCCCTCGGAGGAACTGCTGCGCCAGCTCCAGGGCGCCTTCATCCGCCGGCCCCGCCACGGCCTGCAGCACCTGGAGATCTTCGCGACCGGCGAGCAGTTCGAACACCTCCTCACCGTGATGAACACCGCCACCAACCCCCGAACCACCACCCCGGACACGCCCGACGACGCTGCCACGGACAGCACGGACGGCGTGGGTGTTGCCGCGCCTGGACCGGACGCCGGGGGTGTTGCGGCTGCGGCCGGCACGTCCCCCGAAGGTTTCCCGGAGATAGATCCGGCGGCGGTCCTGGATCTCCGCTCGCGGCCGCAGAAACTGCTCGATGGCCTGGTCGGCGCCTGCAAGGTTGCCCTGGCCGCCGGGACGCTGCCGGCCGCGGGCGGACTCCGACCCCAGGTCATGGTCACCATCGACTACCACGACCTCCTCGGCCGCCTCGGCCGCCTCGACGACGCCCAGGACGGCACGGCAGGACAGTCCACCGCCACCGGGCGGCGGGCAGCCCGCACCGGGACAATGCTGTTCACCGGCCCCGTCACCGCCCCGACCGCCCGCAAAATCGCCTGCGACGCCGACATCATCCCGGTCCTGCTCGGCGGCGAAGGGAGGATCCTGGACATCGGCCGGACCTCGCGGATCTTCCCGCCGCACATCCGTAAAGCGCTCACCGCCCGCGACCAGGGCTGCACCTTCCCCGGCTGCACCATCCCGGCGGCCTGGTGCGAGGCCCACCACATCACCTACTGGT
>JAODMA010000123.1 GCA_025464545.1 Arthrobacter sp.
GCTGGCCGGATGCTGCAACAAGGGAGCCGGTCTTGTCCGCAATGACCGACAGGTAGTGCTCCACGGGATCTTCGTCCGGGCGGGGCCCCACGGTTTCGTGCAACTGGCCCAGACACAACCGCTCGAAGGTTCGTGCCTGGATCCCCAGCGCACGGGATCCGAGTTCGGAGACCAGGATGGACGCCCGGGCGAAGATGAGGTCGCCGGTCAGCACGGCGACCGAGTTGCCCCAGACCTCGTGGGCCGTCGGGGCGCCGCGGCGGAACGGCGCGGAGTCCATCACGTCGTCGTGGTAGAGCGTTGCCAGGTGCGTGAGCTCCACGACCACGGCGGCCTGCACCACGGCGGGCAGCGAGGCGTCGCCCAGGTGGGCGCAGAGCAGCGTCAGCAGCGGCCGGATGCGCTTGCCGCCGGCTTCCACCAGGTGACGCGACGTCGCGTCCGCCAGCGGATCGGAGTTGGCGATGGCCTCGCGCAGCTTCTTCTCGACGCGCGCCAGGTTCGTGGTGATCGCTGGGCCCAGTTCCGGGTCTCCCGCGATCGCCGCGAAACCGGCCGGCAGCTGGAGGCCGGTGGCGATGGCGGTCGTATTGAGGTCGGGCTCAGCGCTCGGCAGGCCGTGTCCGGCGTGCGTCCAGCTTTGGTCTGCAGAGTTGGTCACGGGTTAACCCTAACTTTTGTTGCGGAAACCGCGGAGTTGGTGCTGGAGGGCGCAAGGCTGCCGGTATTGGAGGTGGCCGGAACCAGCAGTTCCAGGACCCGGATGACGCGGTCTTCGAAGCCTTTGGCCGCCGGGTCCGTGAGATTGGCCAGCAGGCGCACCACGAACCTCATCAGCACCGGGATGGGCATGCCGGTCCGGAGCGCCAGTTTCATCACGGCGGGCTTGCCGATCAAGGCCGCGAAGGCGCGGCCCAGGGTGAAGTGCGAGCCCCACTGGTCCCGGACGTAGCCCGCGTAGCGTGCGAGGTGCGCGTCGGCGTCGGACGTTGAGCTGGAGTCCCAGGCTCCGGCGCGCTGCCGGGCTGCGGCATCGATGATGAACCCGGCGGCAAAGCGTGCGGATTCCATCGCGTAGGAGATGCCCTCGCCGTTGAACGGCGAGACCATGCCGCCGGCATCGCCGAGCAGCAACAGCCCGGGCGAGTAGTGCGGCGTGCGGTTGAAGCCCATCGGCAGTGCGGCGCCGCGGATCTCGCCCACCTGATTCTCCGGCGTGAAACCCCATTCGGCGGGCATGCCGGCGGTCCATTCGCGGAGCACCTGCTTGTAGTCGAGTTTGCCGAATTCCTTCGACGAGTTCAGGATGCCCAGGCCCACATTGGACGTGCCGTCGCCGACGCCGAACACCCAGCCGTAGCCGGGCAGCAGCCTGCCGTCGCGGCCGGGAAGCTCCAGCCAGCCTTCCATCCAGTTGTCGTCGTGCCGCGGGCTGGTGAAGTACGTGCGGACGGCGACGCCGAGCGGCCGGTCATCGCGCTTCGGGATGCCGAGCGAAACGGCGGTCCGGGTGGAGTTTCCATCCGCGGCCAGGACGACGTCGGCGTCGAAGTCGCGGGTGTCACCGGTCTTACGGCCGGACTCGTCCAGCAGGGCGGCTCGCACGCCGGTCACACGGCCGTCCTCGGAGCGCAGGGCTTCGGTGACGCTGTGGCGTTCCAGCACGACGGCGCCGGCGGACTGTGCGTGCCGGGCCAGTTCCTCGTCGAAGCCGAGCCGGGTGCGGATCAGGCCATAGCGGGGAAAGTCGGAGACCTCGGGCCAGGGCATTTCGATGGTGCGCCCGCCCGCGATCAGGCGCAGGCCCTTATTGCGGCGCCAGCCCTCAGCTTCGGGATGCGGCAGGCCGAGCTTCTGGATCTCGCGGACGGCCCGAGGGGTCAGCCCATCACCGCAGACCTTTTCACGGGGGAAGCTGGTCTTTTCCAAAACCGTGACTTCCACACCGGCCTGCGCAAGGTAATAGGCAGCCGTGGATCCAGCCGGACCGGCTCCGACGATCAGTACTTTCACAGCGGCTGCAAGCTAACGCGCGGTCCGGTTGATGTTGCGGCGCAGCTTGGCCACGGGTCCGGTGTGGGCGGCCAGCGCGTTTGCGCCCGCAGCGGGGCCAGTTGCGGAGCCGGCCGGTTTCTGGGCACGGTGCACGGCCACGATCCCGCCGCTGAGGTTGCGGTAGGTGACATTGTCCCAGCCGGCTTCCTGCAGCCAGGCGGCGAGGTGGTCCTGGTCCGGCCAGGCTCGGATGGACTCGGCGAGGTAGACGTAGGCGTCCGGGTTGGAGGAGACCTTGACGGCGATGGCGGGCAGCGCACGCATGAGGTATTCGGTGTACATGGTGCGCCACAGCGGCACCACGGGCTGGGAGAACTCGGCGATGACCAGTTTGCCGCCGGGCTTGGTCACCCGCAGCATCTCGGCCAGGGCCTTCTTCGGCTCGTTGACGTTGCGCAGGCCAAAGGAGATGGTGCTGGCATCGAAGGTGTTGTCCGCGAAGGGGAGGCGGGTGGCGTCGCCGGCGATGAAGTCGATGTCCGGGCGCCGGCGTTTGCCGACCTTGAGCATGCCGAGGGAGAAATCACAGGCGATCACGTCGATGCCGGCGTCGGCATACGGCTCGCTCGAGGTCCCCGTCCCGGCGGCGAGATCGAGCACCCGCTGGCCCGCCTTCACATCCATGGCTTCGACCACGACCCGGCGCCAGCGCCGCGTCTGTCCCATGGACAGGACGTCGTTCACGACGTCGTATTTGGGGGCGACGTCGTCAAACATCGTGGCTACTTCGTCCGGACGCTTATCCAAGGATGCTCGGTTCACCTTGTCATTGTCTCAAATGTTCGGCACCCCCACGAACCATGCCCTGAACAGGGCCGGAACCGGGCGGGCGCTGGGCCTGCACCGGGCCCGGACGGGCCCCTCGCGGCGCGGGAGTAATGTTGTCTCATCATGACGAGCGCGTTCCGTACCTTGACAGTCCCCCTCGATGCAGAATCATTCCCCGGGGGGCTGCCGTCGTTTCTGGTCCGGGACGATGTCCTCTGCTGGACCCGCCGCGAAGCCGGCCTGGTGGGCTTCGGCGAAGTCGCCCGGTTCACCGCCACCGGGCCCGAGCGTTTCCTCGAGGCGGATATCTGGTGGCGCCACCTGGTGCTGGAGGCGGACATCACCGATGCGGTGGAATGCCCTGGCACCGGCCCGGTGGCTTTCGGTTCCTTCGCCTTCTCCAAGGCGTCCGACCATGAGTCCCGGCTGATCGTTCCCGAAATCGTGGTCGGCTTGCGCGATGGCAAGGCCTGGCTGACCCAGCTGACATTCGACGACGGCGGACTCACCGAAGCGGGCGCCCGCGCCGCACTGGACCGCTGGCTGGATGCTCCCGACGTCGTTCTCCCGGTGGACGTTGCCGCCGGGGTTCCCGCCCGGGAGGCAAAACTGGCGACCGGATCTCTCAGCGAAGACGACTGGATGGCTGCCGTGGCGGCCGGCGTCGCGGAAATCCGCACTGGCGCACTGGAGAAACTCGTGCTGGCCAGGGACATTGTCGCCACCGTGCCTGACGGCGTAAATGCCGCAGAAATCCTTCGGCAGCTGGCCGTCCGCTACCGCGAGTGCTGGACCTATGGCGTGGACGGGCTGGTCGGCGCCACCCCGGAGATGCTGATTCAGGTGGAAGGCCGCACCGCGCAGGCCCGCGTCCTGGCCGGCACCCTGGACCGCCGCGATGCCGAGGGGATGTCCGGGTCACCGCTGGAGTTCGCTGAGCGTGTGCTCGCCGGCTCCGAGAAGCAGCGGCACGAACACGACATCGCAATCCAATCCCTGACAACCCAGCTGGCCCCGTTTTCCGAGGCCCTGACCGCCCACAG
>JAODMA010000130.1 GCA_025464545.1 Arthrobacter sp.
GAGCCAGCTGGGGTATCAGCGCAGCGCCCAGCCCGGCGGCCGCCATCTCCAGGCTTGCATTGAAGTCGTCGCTGTACGCGACGACGCGCGGCTGCAGGTTGCAGCTGGCGAAGAGCCGCTCAATCACGGTGGCATCGCTCGTGCCCGGGTGGTGCATGATCCACGGCATATCGGAGAGGTGGTCCGCGGCGACCTTCGAATCGGTGCCGATGCCCCAGCCCGCAGGCAGCACCACCCGGAAGTCGTCGTCCCCGATCCACTGCCGGTTGATGGTGTGCGGCCAGGCCAGCCCGGACTGGCCCACCTGGTAGACAAGGGCAACATCGAGTTCACCGCCGGTGCGCAGTCCCTGGATGGTCTGGGCAGGTTCGGCGACCGAGACGCGCAGGTCGATCCCGAGCTTCTTCCACGCCGGGTTCTGCAGGATCCGCGGCAGCACGTACGTGGCGAGGCTCGGGAAGATGCCGAGCCGGAGTTCCTGGCTGGTGGCGTGCTCGGTCCGGGAGGCCGCGGCCAGCAGCGTCTCAATGTCGGTGAGTACCTTGGCCGCGTGCCGCGTCATCACCACGGCGGCTTCCGTGGGCTGGATGCTGCGGGCGGAGCGCTGGAACAGGACCACCCCGGTATCGCGTTCGAGGGCTGACATCTGCTGCGAGACTGCCGATGCCGTGTAGCCGAGCCTGCCGGCCGCCGCCGCAAAGGAACCCAGCCGGATCACTTCAACGAGGGTCCGCAGATGGACGGGGTTGATCAAGGACTGCCCTTCGCCGGTTGCTGAAATCCCGCTTCATTCTGGCATACCCGGCATTCCGGCACGTCCCCGGGGAAGGCAGCCGCTGGAAACTCACACTCATCCGGCTGCCCGTTGGCGACGAATTGCCCCATAGGACGATTCATCAGGACGAATTCGGCAAGCCAACAGGAGCAGATCAGTGACGCACGAAGCAGTGATTCCGGAGGGCCGGCGGATAGCCGTCATTGGCAGTGGCGTGGCGGGACTGACCGCAGCCTACGTCCTGAACCAAAAGGACAACGTGACGCTGTTCGAGGCCGACTCCCGGCTCGGCGGCCACGCCCATACCCACGACGTGGTGCAGGCAGACGGCTCCGTCCTGGGTGTCGACACCGGGTTCATCGTCCACAACCAGCGGACCTACCCCACGCTGCTGCGGCTCTTCGCCGAGCTCGGCGTGGAAACCCAGGACTCGGAAATGAGCATGTCCATCCGCTGTGACGGCTGCGGGCTCGAATACGCCGGCGCCCGGGCCAAGGGGCGCGGGATCCTTCCGCGACCGTCCACGCTGCTGCGCGGCCGGTACCTGTTGATGCTGCTGGAGGTGCTGCGCTTCTACCGCCGGGCCCGCGCCCTGCTTGCGGAGCCGGACTCCGCTGCGGCGGTCCCGACCGGTGCCGGCGCCAAGCCGGAACCGACCCTGGGCGAGTTCCTGGAGCGCGAAAAATTCAGCAGCTACTTCAGCTCGCATTTCATGACGCCGATTGTCAGCGCGGTCTGGTCCTGCGACCCCGCCACGGCGCTGGCCTACCCGGCCCGGTACCTCTTCACCTTCCTGAACCACCACGGCCTGCTCGGCGTGGCGGGCTCACCCCAGTGGCGCACCGTCACCGGGGGATCGCGCAGCTACGTGGACAATCTCGCCGCCACCCTGCCCGACATCCGTCTCTCCAGCCCGGTCACGGGAGTCCGCCGGCACCCGGACGGCGTGGAGCTGACCACGCAGCACGGACCCGGGACCTTCAAGACCGAAAACTTCGACGCCGCCGTGATCGCCACCCACCCGGAGCAGGCGCTGCGCCTGCTCACCGACGCCTCGCCCGCGGAAAAGGAAGCACTGGGCGGGATGCCCTACTCGGTCAACCACACCGTCTTCCACCGCGACGGCGCCGTGCTGCCGTCCAGTGACAACGCCAAGGCCTCCTGGAACTACCGGCTGCCGTCCTGTAACGCTCGGCCGGACAAGGTGCTGGTCAGCTACGATATGACGCGCCTGCAGCGGCTGGAACCTGCGGACCGCCGGCCCTACATCGTGAGCCTGGGCGAATCCGAGCTCATCGCCGAGGGGACGGTGCTGGACCGCATGGTCTACGAGCATCCGCAGTACACCCCGGAATCCGTCCAGGCCCAGCAGCAGATCCTGGAACTCGGCGACAGCCGGCTGGCTTTCGCCGGCGCCTACCACGGCTGGGGATTCCACGAGGACGGCGCGCTCTCCGGCGTCCGGGCAGCGGCCCGGCTGGGACGCGAATGGGACGAGCCCGCCGTCGTACTCAACGAGCAGTACCGGGCCGTCTCGATTGATCCGGACCTGCATGCTGTCTCCGCGGAGGGCGCATGAGCACAACTGCAGCCATCTACCGCACCTCCATCGCCCATGTGCGGCGCACCCCGCTGCGCAACGCCTTCACTTACCGCAGCTACAGCTGGTATGTCGACGTCGACCGGCTCCCCGCCGTGCCGCGGCTGCTCAAGCCGCTGGCCGGCTTCTCCGTTGCGGACCACCTGGGCGACCCGGCCGGCACGCTGCGGGGGAACATTGAACGGTTCCTCGACACCCGGGGGATCCGGCTCGACGGCGGCCGGATCACCATGCTGGCCAGCGCCCGCGTGCTGGGGCACGTATTCAACCCGCTGAGCCTGTTCTGGTGCCACGGCGCCGCGGGGGAGCTGCGCTGCGTCGTCGCCGAGGTCCACAACACCTACGGCGAGCGGCACTGCTACGTCCTCGAAACGGACGACGCCGGCCGGGCCAGCGTACCCAAGGCCTTCTACGTCTCCCCGTTCAACGAGGTAGAAGGCGAGTACCGGATGAAACTTCCGGAACCGGGCGAACGGCTCGCGGTCTCGATCGTCCTGGAGCGGGACGGGCACCAGCCCTTTCTCGCCACCGTGGACGGCGAGCGGCACGACGCCACGGTCCGGACCATCCTCGCCACGGCGCTCGCGGTTCCGCTGGCTCCGCTGCGCGTCAGCGCCCAGATCCGCTGGCAGGGCATTAAGCTTTGGGCACGTCGGCTGCCCGTCATCAAGAGACCACACCACCCCTCACAGGAGGCAGTTCAGTGACAATGACCGAAGCGACCGGATCCGCCGCAGCGCGGGGACACGAGGCCACACCGGCTGCGCTCCCCGTCACTGTCCACACGGGCCCCGTGCCGTACACCGTTCCGCAGGCACCCGCCACCATCGACGCCACGATCTGGCCCGGCATCGCCACGGTTCCCTCGGGCCTAAAGGCCAGCCTTGCCGGCCGCGTCGCCGACGCCATCTTCAAGGCCGCCGTCCGCC
>JAODMA010000156.1 GCA_025464545.1 Arthrobacter sp.
GCGGTAACGCAGAGTGCTTCGATGGATGGTCAGGCTCTCGGCCGTACTGTCATAGTTGCCGCCGTGGTCCAGGTACTGGGCCAGGGTTTGCACCAGGTCAGACCCCCGGCTGTCATCGGCGCGTTGAAGGGGACCGAGCCACTCGTCGACATAGCCGGCGAGATCCGGTTCGCCTCCAGCTGTTTCCAAGATGCGGTAGATCCCTAGTTGATCAAAGCGGGTGACACCGTAGCGATCGATTGAACCGGCCCGAATGTGCAGCGCGTGCAGGGCTTCCGAGAAGGAGCGCGGAATTTGGGCGACATCCAGGCTTGGACCGCCGATGCCCACGGCACCGGTGGCACTTCGCAGGGTCCTGGCGACAACGGAAAAGATCTCCGCACCCAATGGATTTCCACGTACGACGGCAACAGCCATGTCCGAGCGCCGTGAAACGAGCGCGGATGAACGGAGTTCTAGGAACGTCCTGCGCAGTGCGACGACGACAGTATCGTCAGTTCTCGGCGGCTGCCACTGCGCCACAATGACGTGCTGCGGACCACTGATGTCATATCCCAACGCCTCTGTACGAACGCGCGCGGTCGCGCCATCCATTCCGGACACGAGTTCGTCCACGAGGTCGCGCCCCAGCCTTAGTTCCAGTTGGGCCAGGCTGCGGCGGTGCGACAACTCGACCTCCAGGACCCGCGTTGCGTACTTCAAAGCGAACAAGTTGCCGGCTGTGACCGGCCGGTCGGTTTCCAGCATGCAAATAGCCCCCAACACCTCGCCGTGCGACAGGGCAAGGGCAACGAGCCTCCGCAGTTCGCGGACTGGTGAGCCGGAGGCAAGCCAGAGCTGCGCAGTCCGCGACCTGGCCGCCGCGCCAAGCCTGGGGTAGGGGCGTCTGGACCCGATCCCAGCCGCCGCGCGAATATGCCCGAACGCGTCCTCAATACAGATGGGCCGCCCCGTCAGCCGTGAAAGGACTTCCGCCAGGAGTCCCTCCCTGCAGTCACTGTCCCCGAGGTCGAGAGTCGCGCTCTGGTCCAAGGCATCCCGGATCCTGGCGTGTTCTTCAAGCTCAAGTACCGTCGCCGAGAGGGACAGGAGACGCTTGTCCATGTCGTCACGGCGGAGCAGCTGATCGATTGCGTCATTCGGGAGTTCCCCCGGGGATCCCCTGGCGTGGGCAGTTCCCGTTGTCCCCGCAACTGCCCGGAGCTGCACCAGCTGCGGGAGATCCGGGGGGGCGGCGGCGGACAGCACCAGACACCCGTTCAGTTCGCCACCGTCGCCAACAGTGAACAGCGCATATCGCCAGCCCGGCCTGGCGCACGGGAGAACGGAGTCCCCGCCATTGAGGCGACGGACGGCCTGATCCTGAGGCAACGCAGCGCGTTCGGGGAGGGGATTCAACTGGCCATCTACCGCGAGGTAACGGTCCTTGACCTCACAGAACGACATCTCCGACACTGCCTGCGCGGCCTTGTTAAGGGTTTCCTCTGCCACACGGCGATCGAACATATTGGTCCTCGTTTCAATCCAAAGCAAGGGGATCCTACAGGAGATACACGCCAGGGCAGGCCGTAAGTCTGCTGCCCTCTGTGATCGAGACTCGGCTTAAGCCGATTCTCCCCATCACGGAGTTTAGTTCGGGACGTCGTCGACGCTTCCACGGCATAGTCAGGTTCCTCGGCCGCCGGCAGGTGTGCGCGCAGTAAGGACGACAGAGCCCCCTGCGCGGTCGAAGGCCCGGTACAGCCGCATCTCTGGACGGAGGCCCGCGAGGCATACAGCAATGCCAGGCAAAGGCTTTCTTGGCCTCCACCCGGATCTGCGTTCCGATGGTCCAGATCGAAGAGGCACAACCTAATGACCGCGGCGACTCGACTGAAAATCGCGAAATTGGTGCCCGTGCCGTCATATGTCACAGCCCAGAAGGAGGCACGGTCCTGCTGGACTTTCATTGTCGTTCACTCAAACGTGCACCGGCCGGTCCATCCCGGAGGAGGCGCAGGTGCTCGTGGATCATTGCCACTGCTGTCGAGCCTTCACCGGCGGCAGCCGTTACGCGTTTGACCGATCCATGCCGAACATCGCCGACCGCGAACATCCCGGGGACGCTGGTTTCCAAGGGCAGCCGTCTGCGGCCCAGATGGCTGAACTCAGGAGGGAGGTCCCCAAGATCAGCCCCGGTGAGAACAAAGCCGTCGTCATCCAGTGCGAGGAAACCCTGCAGCCATTTTGTGTGCGGCTTGGCCCCAATGAAAATGAAGAGGTACCGGGAGTCGAAGATGCGCTGTTCGCCCGTGGCTCCCAGATCGACGATGATCCGTTCGAGGGCGCCTGAACCCTCCACGCCCACGATATTGGCCCGCAGCAGCACCTCTATGCCCGGGTGCTCTTCGATCCGTTCCGCGAGATAACTCGACATGCCCGCGCGGAGGTCCGCCCCGCGCAACACCAGCCGAACTGATGCTCCTGTCTCAGCCAGGAAAAGAGCGGCCTGTCCCGCGGAGTTTCCACCGCCAACGACGGTCACCGGTTGCAATCCGCAGAGCCTGGCCTCATGGACGGTGGCGGCGTAGAAGACACTAATCCCCTCGAATTCTTCCAACCCGGTGACTGGCAGCCGGCGGTAATGAACCCCGGTTGCAAGAAGCGCGGCCCGTGAGCAGACAGGGCCGCTCTCGGTGAACTCAGCGCGGAACTCGCCGTCCCTCAACTCGATGGTGCGTGCCCGGCAGGCGACGTTGATCTGGACTCTGAACTTGCGGGCCTGAATGATCGCTCTTTCAGTGAGTTCCCCGCCGGAGATCCCGGCGGGAAAGCCGAGAAAGTTTTCGATCCGCGGCGACGTGCCGGCCTGCCCCCCCATCGCGAAGCCTTCCTTAAGGACGACCGACAACCCGTCGGACGCCGCGTAGACGGCGGCTGCCAGGCCGGCCGGCCCGGCCCCGATCACCATGAGATCGTAGGGGGCCGAATGCTCTTTCACCACCCGTAGGCCCATGGCAATGGCCAGATCTGCGTTTGACGGGTTTCTGAGGACCCGCGAGGCGCTAAGCACCACTGCGGGCAGGTCGTTCGCGAGGATCCCTGCCCGGTCCAGGATGGCCTGCGCCTGGTTGTCATTCTCCAGGTCGACCAGCCGGTGGGGCAGGCGGTTGGCGGCTGCGAATTCCAAGAGACGAATGGTGTCACGGCTGAAACGGGACCCAACGATGCGGATGCCGGCCCCAGAGCTGATCAGCAGGATTCGGCGCCGAAGATATGCCCGCAGAATGGTCTCGCCCACCGCGGCGTCCGTCAGGACAACACGGCGCAGATCGTCCCCGCTGATCTGGAGCACTTCACCTGCCTCAGCGGATACAGTGCTGATAAAGGCCGGTTGCCCCTCGACCAGACCCAATTCCCCGAGGAACCGTCCGCGTCCGTGAACTTCGAGGATCCGCGTGCCGGGGCCCAGCTCAGCAGGCTGTCTGCTCCCGGAGGCACGCAGCCCCTCCACGACCAGTACCCTGCCCTGCAGTATGACGAAGAAGTCAGCGTTGGAGGTTCCCTCCTGTATGAGGACTTCTCCGGCCGAGGTAGCCCGGCTGGTGCCGGCACGGGCCAACAGTTGGATCTGGGCTTGGTCGAGCCGTGGATGGGCGCCGGAGACGTCCGGCGTCTCGATCATCGATGAGCCTGCGACAGGTTCCATCAGTTGGTTGCGCCCCCGGTACCTTAGACGAATGTCTCATGGGGATAGCACCAGCGCCAGTCCTCGCCGGGCTCCAAAGAACGAACGATCGGATGCAACTCGGTGGCATGA
>JAODMA010000166.1 GCA_025464545.1 Arthrobacter sp.
GCCTGCCTGCGCGGTCCGATCGTCACCACCCTCAACGTGGTTTTCGCCACGGACTGGCTCAGCGAGACCGACGAGACGCTCGAGCACCAGCTGGGGCACCGGCCCGAGCTGCATGCGGGGGACATCACGGCCCAGGTGGTCCCCAGCGGTCCCGGCTTCATCACCGAGAACAACCTGCGTCTTTTAAACACCCTGATCTATTCGGCGCAGCACAAGGTCTCGATCTGCAGCCCCTATTTCGTTCCCGATGACTCGCTGCTCTACGCGGTGACGACCGCGGCGCAGCGTGGCGTCGACGTCGAACTGTTCGTCTCGGAAAAAGGCGACCAGTTCCTGGTCCATCACGCCCAGCAGTCGTATTACGAGGCACTGCTGGAGGCCGGCGTGCGGATCTACCTCTACAAGGCCCCGTTTGTGTTGCATGCGAAGCATTTCACCATCGACGACGAGGTGGCCGTGCTCGGCTCCAGCAACATGGACATGCGCTCCTTCTCGCTCAACCTGGAGGTGTCGGTGATGCTGCTGGGCGAGGACATCGTGCAGAGGCTCCGCGCGGTGGAGGACACGTACCGCGACATCTCACACGAGCTCCTCCTCGATGACTGGATGCAGCGTCCGGTGCTGGTCAAGTACGTGGACAACGTGGCACGGCTGACGGCGACGCTGCAGTAGCCGTTCCGTCAGGAACCGACGACCCGGCCGGCCGGGAATTCGGCCCCGACGGCGGAGAGCACCCCGAACGCTTTGGTCCGGATCTCCTCATATTCCTCCTCGGGGGACGAATCCGCCGTGATTGCGCCGCCGACGCCGAGGCTGAGACGGGTTCCGCCGTCCCCGTCCGCGGACTCACTGATCACCAGGGTCCGGATCGCCACGGCCAGGTCCGTGGCCCCGCTGAGCGAAAAGTAGCCGATCGCCCCCGCGTACACGCCCCGGGGAGCGCCCTCAAGCCGGTCCAGGATGGCCATCGTGCTGACCTTCGGCGCGCCGGTCATGGACCCCGCGGGGAAGCAAGCCGCTACGGCCTCCGCCCGCGGCATGCCGGGCCGAAGACGCGCATCGATGGTGCTGACCATCTGGTGGACGGTCGCGTAGCTTTCGACCGCGCACAGCCGGCTGACGGACACGGAACCGGGCACCGCGAAATGGCTCAGGTCATTGCGCAGGAGGTCTACGATCATGATGTTTTCGGCCCGGTCCTTTGGCGAGGCTTCCAGTTCCGCTCTCAGCCCCGCGTCCCGCGCCGGGTCAGCGTCCCGTCGCCGGGTGCCCTTGATCGGTTCGGCCCGCATGCCGCCGTCCGCCGCAATCCGCAGGAAGCGTTCCGGCGAGGTGCTGGCGACGCTGAGTTCGTCGAAGCGCAGGTAACTCGCGAAGGGCGCCGGATTGCGGCGCCGCAGCGCCAGATATGCCTGCCAGGGGTCCAGCCCGCCGGCCGGCACGCGTGCCGTCAGGGCGGTGGTGAGGCAGACCTCGTAGCTGTTGCCTTCAGTGATCTGATATTGCGCGTCGGCGATCTTTGACTTGTAGGCGATTTCCGAGTCCCGCGCGGCGAAGTCCGGCGCGGCAGGCCGTTCGACGGCGCCGCTTGCACCCGCGGGGACAGGCACGTCCCCGGTCTCCGCCACGGCGGACCGGGCGGCAGCCAGCCATTCCCCGGCGTCGGGGGTGTCCAGGGCGAGCAGCCAGACCGCACACGCCAGGTGGTCCAGCACGACGGCCCGTCCGGCCAGGAGCAGGCAGGCGTCGGGAGTCTGCGAGGGAACGTCGCTGCCGCCGGTCTCGCGTTTGAGTTCGTAGCCGAGATATCCCAGCCAGCCCAGGGCGAACTCCCCCGGGTAGTCCTCGGGAGCGCGGAGCGCAGTGCGGCCCCAGGCGCCGTCGAGCCAGCGGAAAAATGGCCCCTCGGTTCTGACGGTGGCATTTCCGATTCTCACGGAGGTCTCACCCGAACGGTGCCGGACCGTCTGGCCGCACCGGCCGCCGTCGTCCGCGAGGATGCTGAACCGGCTCCTTTCGGCCGCCGCGCCATCAAACCCAGCGCCTTCAAACCCAGCGCCTTCCTGGTGCGCGCCGGGCCGCCGTGGCGATTCGGGCGGGAGGGAGGAGTCCAGCCAGACCGCATTGACGGAGCGGCCAAAGAGCCGCTCGAACAACGCGACGGCGTCCGGCGCGGCATCGATCCGTTCCGCCCGGAGCTGCAGCCCGCGGCGGGCCGCGAGTTCCGGCATCAGCGCCGGGGCCAGCGCGGGCAGATACTGCAGGGACTCCAGCACCTCCTCCGGGGCGGCGCCGTCCGCGAGGTTGAGTACCCGCACGTCGGCGTGTGCCGGTACGTCATCCCCGGCCAGCCATTCCTGCTCCTGGGCGGCCCATTGATCCCAGTAGGGTTCGTAGCTTGCACCGTCGCGCTCGATTGCCCGGCTGCGGCGGTCCCGGTCCGGGGAGTCCACCCAGACCACGGCGTCCAGAAGCGGGCGGGCGGCAGCAGCCGCTGCGCCCACACCTTCCACCAGGACGATTTCGGCGGGCAGGGTAGTCCGGGTTTCGCCGTCGTAGTGCCGGTTCCAATCCCAGCTGACCCATTCGGCCGGTTTGCCGCGCTGCAGGGGTCCCAGGACCGTGGAGACGTAGCGTTCCATCCCCGCCGCGAGTCCGTTCCAACCGGGATAG
This sequence comes from Arthrobacter sp., assembly GCA_025464545.1. GTDB lineage: Bacteria > Actinomycetota > Actinomycetes > Actinomycetales > Micrococcaceae > Arthrobacter. Next base: position 2,674 of record JAODMA010000166.1, read on the forward strand.
ATGTCCTCCAAGTGGAACAGCGAGACCTTGTGGTGCTCCCGCAGCCGGGCCGCGAGTTCGATCGCCAGGGTGGTCTTTCCTGCGCCGGACCGGCCGTCGATGGCGATGATCACGGGTGCGGGGGTCATGAAATAGAGCGTACCCGCTGCTCCGGACGTTGCCCCGGCGCCGGACCCTGTTGAGCCAGCTGCGTGCGGCCGTCCTCCACGATGCCGGGCAGCGCGGCCTGGATCAGGTTCCAGGTCAGGTCGAAATCCGCGTGCCCGCCGTACCAGGGGTCCTCGATGCCCTGGTCCAGGAGGTCCTTGCCCGCCACCGCGGGATCGAAGCTGCGCAGCATCCGGATCTTGGACAGCGACGCGTGGTCCGGGGCCGCCTGCCGCAGCCAGCCATAGTGGTCCACGTCCAGGGCCAGGATCAGCTCGTGGCTCTGGAACCATTCGGGCCGCCATTCACGCGCCACGTGGTGGTCTGAGGAGATGCCGTGGGCCAGCAGCTTCCGGGAGGCCCGGGGATCGATCGGCCGGCCCACCTCGTAAGCCGTCGTTCCGGCCGAGTTCACAACGGCGGACGCGAGGCCCTCCGCAGCGAAAGCCTCCGCAAGCATCAGTGCGGCCATCGGGGACCGGCAGATGTTCCCGGTGCAGACCGCGATGATCCGGTACTGGCTCGGCAATGAGGTCATGCTGCTAAGCATGAACGATCCGGGCACCTCTTGGCTAGCAGCGAATTTCTCGGTGTTACAAGGTCCTCAACCGAGTTCTCAACCGACAGTTACTGCTGTCACAGCCGGACTTGTCACGAACTGCCGGGCCGCGCCCCAGGGTGCGGACCACCGCGGCCGGGATCAGGCTACCGGTCCCCACAACGCCTTGCGGAGAAGTCCCTTAAGACCCGAGATCCCGGTGCCGCTGAGGCCGGCCAGGGGGGCCGATTCCGCTTCCCGCGCAGCGGTTCTGCCTGCCGGAAGATGGTTGCCCCTTCCGCGGTGGCCGAGACGATCTTGGTGCGCCGGTTCCTGCCCGGGCGCCCAAAACAACGACCTCCGCACGGTGACATCGTGATCCCTTACTCCCCGTCCGGCATAACGGACTGACTTCACAGTAGAAAGGATTCGCCGTGGAAAACGTTGGCATCGGCGCATGGCTGCAGCGTCGCCGCCCCAAGTCCGGCAGCAAGACCGCACTGATCAGGGGGAACCGGGAACTGGCTATGAAGAGTTCGCGGACCGGAGCGTCAGGTTGGCCTCCGCGTTCCTCGAGACACTCATCACCTGCGGCCTGCTGGACGCCGTCTTCGTCCCGCTCAACACCCGCCTGGCAGCTCCCGAGATCCAGCGGTGAAGGCACGACGTCGCACCGCGGAATCCAGCCTCCGCGGCAAGCGGGCCTTCCCGGGGAGTGACCCGGTGCCGGGCTGGGAGCAGCCGCGCGGGGCCTAGTGGATCGCGGCCAGAAGGAAGCCGACGCCGACAAAGAGCGCACCAAATGTCCGGTTGAGGATTTTCTGCCCCCGGGCGTCGCGGGTGAACCGCTGGAAGGATGTGGCCGCGGCGGCGAAGAAGAGCCACATGACCAGGATGTCGATCAGCACGACGGTGGCGGAGAGGATCACGTATTGCGGGAGCAGCGGCTGCTCCGGGCGGAGGAACTGCGGCATGAAGGCCAGGAAGAACACGATGGCCTTGGGATTGAGCAGGTTGACCCAGAGCCCCCGGCGGAACATGGAGAGTGCCGGCTCGTTGCGCAGCGCCGCTGCTTTTTCCTGATCCAGATCCGGTTTCTGCAGGAACTGCCGAATGCCCAGGTACACCAGGTACGCGGCGCCGGCGTAGCGGATGATGTTGAAGGCCACCGGGGAGCTGGCCACGAGGACCCCCACACCCAGGGCCACGATCAGGATGTGCACGAGCAGGGCGGCCTGCTGGCCGAGGATGCCCCAGATCGACCGCCGGAAGCCCGAGTTCAGCGAGTTGCTCATCGTGTTGATGGCGCCTGCGCCGGGAGTGAAGCTGATCAGGACGCCGGCGCCCGCGAGGGCCAGCCAAAGGGAGGGTTGCACTGATTCAGTTTACGGCCGCAGGCCCTGCGCCCTCGACGTCCGCCGGGCGCTTTGGAGTGCTGCCCGATTGGACCTGAAGACCGCAGTGATGCCGCTTTTCCGGCCCGTTCCGGCGAATCGGCGGGTGTCTCAGGCGCGGGCGATGACTTCGCCGTTGGGAATGAGGAACCAACCGTCGTCGGTGGAACCCCAGCGGTGCCAACCCGCGGAGATCCGGGCCAGTTCTGCAGCCGTGGCGAAGCCGTACTCGAGGGCTTGGTCCGCGAAGGCCGAGTGCAGCACCCGCTCACCCCACACGCGTGCCTGCCACCGCCGCTGCTGGCTGGTGGCGTACAGCCAGTTGCTGCTGGTTGGTGCGACGTCGGTGAATCCGGCGGACTGCGTCCAGGAGACCAGGCGGCGGCCCGCGTCGGGCTCTGCCCCGTTCCGGCGGGCGATCCGCTGGTAGAGCTCCATCCACTCATCGAGTTCCGGGATGGCCGGATACCAGCTCATGCCGTGGAAGTCAGCATCGCGGACCGCGACAATCCCGCCCGGCCGGGCCACCCGGCGCATTTCCCGTAGCGCGGCCACCGGATCGGTGAGGTGCTGCAGGACCTGGTGCGCGTGGACGACGTCGAACGTCTCATCCTCAAAATCCAGGTCATAAATATTTCCGGCCACGAACTCGACGTTGGGCACAGCGCGCTCGGCGGCGAGGGCGGTGGCGTGGGTGATGACCTCGGGGGAACGGTCCAGCCCGGTGACCAGGCCGGGGGCCACGAGTGCCGCAAAATCGCAGGTGATGCTGCCGGGCCCGCAGCCGACGTCGAGGACCGATACACCGGGAGTGAGATACGGGACCACAAACGCCGCGGAGTTCTCCGCCGTCCGTGAGGCGTGGGCGCGAACCACTGATTCATGGTGTCCGTGGCTATACACATCGTCCGGCTGCTGTGTACTCATAATGAAACGCTACCGCCTGGCGGGCTGAATCGGACGCAGCCGCCACACGGTCAATCGTGCGCGGTGGGCGGTTCACCGACCGCCGGGACGACAATGACGGCTATGGCGACTCCGCCGGGGGCGCCGGCGGTGCCGCCGCCTGCCCGGCCTTGATCGTCGCCTCGATCATCGAGGTCAAAAACCGGGTAGCGATTTCCAGTTCCTCGGGAGTGAACTCGGCCATCGCGTCCCCCATCTGGCGGGAGAGCGGGAGGAACATGGCGGCACCGTCGCGGTATGCCTTGGGCGTCATCCGCAACTGCACCTGACGGCGGTCCGTCCCCTGGCGTTCCCGGACGACGTGGCCCGAGCTGTGCAGCCGGTCGATCAGCGCCGTCGTGGCGGGCGAGCTGAGATTAAGTTCTTTGCGGAGTACCCCGGGCGTGACAATCTCGTTTTTCGCGGTGTGTGTCATGATCACCGCAAGCGCATTCAGGTCGGTCCGGTGCATGTCGTTGCGGCCGCCGGCAGCATCCATGTAACGGTTCGCCTCAAGGCTGAACTCCTGGAGCAGTCGGACAAGCGGCGGAGGGCCGGCAGAGTCGGGTGGTCCCGCTGCTTCAGCTGACACGGCGAATCCTCCGTTTCCTTGGTCTCTTGACGGTGGCGCGGCGGACGGCGCCTCCGGAGTTTACTGCAGTCCCGCGGCAGGTTCCGGTCCGGATGGACAATATCTCCGCAACCCCCCAGTGTTTATCTCCACACTGGATATAGTCCGGGACAGACCCAATTTTACTCCTCCGTTGAAGTCGTGGAGTCGCTCCGGCGGAGGTGAAGGCGAACGACGACGGCGCGCTCGCCAACCACGACGGCAGGTCGGTGACGCGGTATACGCCGCCGCCCGGACGGCCGAGCCTCGGGCTTGCTGCGCCTCTGTTCCCTCCCTCCTGTGCTCGATAGACTGCCACTGCGCCCGTGCGGGCGCACCCGATGCTTCCAGGAAGGATCCCAGGATGTCCGAGAACAGCGAGTTTGATCGAGCGGCAGCGGAAGCCGAAACCGAGGCACTCGAAGGCGAGGTTTCCGAAGGGCAGTACGTCGAAGGCGACTACGGCAAGGCGGGCGCCGCCGGCGAGAATCCGGCCACCGCCGAAGAAGGAGAATACGCCGCCGGTGACTATGGCGAGGCCGGCAAGGCCGACGCATCGTTGGTTGGCGACGAAGAAGGAGACTACCCCGAAGGCGACTACGGCAAGGCCGGCGCGGTGGGCGGCGAGCCGCTCGTCGAGGATGAGGGTGAATATCCCGAAGGCGACTACGGCGCCGCGGGCACTGCCGGCGCCGCGGAAGAAGAGGTGCCCGGCGGCAGCCCTGCCGCGGATGACACCCGCGAAGAACGCTGAGCCCAAAGGACTTCGCGCACAGCGAAATCCGCGCACCGACAGGGAGGCCCGGAAACCGCGCCGTTTGGGCTTGCATATCCGTGTTCACGGTCGTCTTTAATCCAAAGTTGAGCCTCATCGGCTCAACTTTGGATTGA
>JAODMA010000198.1 GCA_025464545.1 Arthrobacter sp.
CTCGGCCGGCGCCGGATCTGTGTCCTGAAGGACGCACCAGCTCGTGTAGATGCCGTACAACTCGTCCTCCGTCAGGCCGACGTCGGCGTCACTGCGGGTGCAGGTGCAGGCTTGGAGGAAACGGCTAAATAGCAAAGATTCCATGCTGGACCCTCAAAGTTCGATGACCGGGACCGCTGTCTGCGTCAGCGGGAATGAAGCCTCGGCCCCGCAAAGCGGAACTGGTTTCTGAGGCGAAGATAGGCCCATCACGGGTAGTTGTCCAGAGGCCTGTTGTCCCGGACCGAAACAACGGTCCGGGGGATGTTCCATCGGCAGGTCAAGAGGCCGGATTGCCCCGACGGCAGTCCTTGGCTCTGCCGGGTCGCCGCCCGGGCGCCCTGCCCTAGCTGTCCGCCCGGCGGGGTCCCTTCGACGACGGACCGGCACCTCCGCGTCGCCGCCACACGATCACGGCAGCGAGGAGGGCCGCAACGACCACGGCCCCAATCACGTATGGCGCGTAGTCGACCCGGGTCTCCTTTGCATCGCGGCTTTCGCCGGTCCCGGGGTCCACCGGTCCGGTTGGTGAGGCGGAGTCGGTGGGCGTGGCGCTGCCTGTGGTAGCCGTGGATTGGCTCTGGAAGCTCAAGGACTGGCTGTTCTCCGCAGGCGCTGCACTGGCGGCGCCGGCGTTCAGCAGGGCGCCGGCGCACAGCGCTATCGCGGCCAGGGCAATGGTCAAGATCCGGTGCATCTGTATCTCCTCAGCGGTGGCTGCAGTTATTCCGGGTGCCAACGCGCCGGCGGGAGGTAGCGCGGGGCTGTCCGACCTGCGGATTCGTCCCGTTGAAGCGGCTGGTCCCTTTCTTGAAACACTAAGCCTGCTGACTACCTGTGTCCATCCGGGCGGAGCAGGAGTCGGGCCCTAAGGGGCGCAGGGCCATTGTGCAATGAGCAGGCCTGTGGTTCTCTTCTCCTAAGTCTTGCCCCAGGCATTTTGAATGCAACAGGTTCAAAGGAACGACCGATCATGGCAGAACTCCAGCAGTCGCCATCCTTGAATCCGCCTAGTGGATCTGCTGCCCCTCCGGGCAGGCGTCCAACGCTGGGGGCGCCAGCAGGCCAGATCCGGCAAACATTTGAAAACCGCCTGGTCCTGGACCACCTGGATCTTGCCGAGGCGCTGGCGGCGCGTTTCGCGGGCCGTGGCCGGGAACGGGAGGATCTGATCCAGGTCGCCTATCTCGGGCTGATCAAGGCAGCCCGGGGGTTTGATGACAACCGGGGGGTCAGTTTTACGGCCTACGCCGCACCTACCGTCACCGGCGAACTCAAGCGCTACCTGCGGGACCGCTGCTGGGTGGTGAGACCGCCCCGTCGGATTCAGGATCTGCGAACCGAGCTCCTGCGCTCGGAGCCGGAACTGGCCCAGTCGCTGGGCCACCGTCCGACGGCCGCGGAGTTGGCGCGGGAACTGGGCGTGCCTGAAACCGTTGTACGCGAAGCGGCGGCAGCCGGATCCAGCCTCCGCCCTGATTCGCTCGACATCATCGACACCAATGGTGACGGCCGCCCTGCCCTTGCCGAGTCGCTGGCCTCCCCGGACCTGCCGCTGGAGCGGCTGGAGGAACTCATGTGCCTCGACCAAGCAATACAGGAACTCTCGGAAGACGACCGGGAACTGCTCTACCGGCGCTACTTCTGCGAGGAAAGCCAGGCGGAGTTGGGCAGGAGGTTTGGCGTGTCGCAGATGCAGGTCTCCCGCAGGCTTTCGAAAGTGCTGGTGCGGCTGCAACAACTGCTGTCCGCGGCTGATGCTCAGAGCGATCCGGGTGTGCGGACAGCGTCCGTGACCTCCTGAGCCGTGAGGCCCGTCCCGCATTCGCGAGATGCCGGCCGGAGTGCGGCGCGGAGAAGAGGGGCTGCCGGGCGTTTAGGCCGGACCCGAATAGGGAACGAGGTGGGTATGGGAAGTTCCGGTTTTCCGTCCTTGCGTGCTGTCCTGTTCGACCGTGACGGCACGCTGGTCCATGACGTTCCGTACAACGGGAATCCCGCGAGGGTGCGGATCATGCCGTACGCCCGCGAATCCCTGCAGCAACTGAGGGCGCACGGCATAGCCACCGGTGTGCTGAGCAATCAGTCCGGCATCGCCCGGGGGATCCTCACGGTGGACCAGGTGCTCGCCGTCAACGGCCGTGTCGAGGAACTGCTGGGGCCCTTCGATGTGTGGGACTTTTGCCCGCATCTGCCGGAGGATCTCTGCAGCTGCCGGAAGCCGGAGCCGGGCATGATCGTCAACGCCTGCCGAAGGCTGGGCATCGCCACCGCAGACGCCGCCTACATCGGGGACATCGGCAGCGACCTGGGGGCCGCGGAGGCGGCAGGATCCCGTGGCGTACTGGTGCCGACTCCGGTGACCCGGGCGGCAGAAGTGGATGCCGCCCCCGTCGTCGCCGCGCACCTCGGCGCCGCCGTGGAGCTGCTCCTGAACCCGCCCGCGGGACCAGGCTCATGACGGCCGTTCTGGTGGCCCGGCTCGACAGCGTGGGAGATGTTCTGTTGGCGGGTCCCGCCATCCGGGCCGTGGCCCATGGCCGGCGGCTTGACGGAGGCGAGCCGAACGACGTCGTCCTGCTCTGTGGGCCGCAAGGGGAACCGGCGGCGTCGCTCCTGCCCGGCGTCACCGAGGTGTACAGCTGGAACTGCCCGTGGATCGTGAAGCCGGCACCTCCGGTGGACCAGGAGCAGCTGGACGCGCTGCGGAGGTTCATCAGCGATTCGCGGATCACTGAAGCGGTTCTCCTGACCTCCTTCCACCAGTCGCCGCTACCCTTGGCCCTGGTGTTGCGGCTGGCCGGCGTCCGCCGGATCACCGGGGTGTCCACGGACTATGCCGGCAGCCTGCTGGACAATCGCCTGCGGCCAGGCGAGGACCTCCCGGAAGACCAGCCGGAGGCGGAACGTGCCCTCGGCATCGCCACTGCCGCCGGCTTCACCCTTCCGCCCGGCGACGACGGCCGGCTTCGGGTCACCGGCCTGCCGGATGTGCGTGGGCTGGTGGGCGAGGAGCCGTACGTTGTTATCCACCCGGGCGCCTCCGCCCCTGCCCGGGCCTGGCCGGCCCTGCACCATGCTGCCGCGGTGGAACTCCTCGAGGGCGCCGGGCACCGGGTGGTCGTTACCGGAGGTCCCGGGGAAACCGAGCTCACGGCAACGGTCGCCGGACCCTCGGCGGTGGACCTTGGCGGACGGACGGACCTGAAGACCCTGGCCGGCGTCCTTGCCCACGCGGAGGTCCTGGTCACCGGTAACACCGGCCCGGCGCATCTGGCCGCCGCCCTGGGGACACCGGTGGCCTGCCTGTTTTCCCCGGTGGTGCCGGCAATCAGGTGGGCGCCGTACGGAGTGCCGCTGGAACTTCTGGGGGATCAGGCTGCTCCCTGCAGGCTGACCCGGGCCACCGATTGCCCTGTGCCTGGTCATCCGTGCCTGGCGTCAGTTGCCCCGGAGCAGCTGGTGGAGGCCGTGGAACGTCTGATCAGCGGGGTCGCCTCGCTGTCCACCCGACGGAAGGTGCGGCACCCATGAGAATCCTGCTGTGGCACGTGCATGGAGGCTGGACGGACGCCTTTGTCCGCGGTCCGCACGAATACCTGCTTCCGGCACTTCCGGACGGCGGTCCCTGGGGGATGGGCCGCGCGGGCCGGAACTGGCCGGATTCGGTCCGGGACGTGAGCCTGGACGCGGTGGAACCGGCCAGTGTGGACGCCGTCGTGCTGCAGCGGCCGGAGGAGCTCGCAGAGGTCGCCCGGGCTCTGGGCCGCCGGCCCGGCAAGGACCTGCCGGCCGTGTACCTGGAGCACAACACCCCTAAAGGCGACGTTCCGAACACGGTCCATCCGTTCGCGGACCAGACGTCCATACCGATTGTTCATGTGACGCACTTCAATGACCTGTTCTGGGACAACGGCGCGGCACGGACGGTGGTCATCGAGCATGGAGTCCCCGATCCGGGGCACCTCTATACCGGTGACATCGCGGAACTGGCGGCCGTGGTCAACGAACCCGTGCGGCGCGGCCGGGTCACCGGCACCGACCTGCTGGCCCGCTTTGCGGGGGCCGCCCCGCTGCAGATGTTCGGGATGGGTGGCGCCGGCCTGCGGGAGGCGACCGGACTGCCGGCCTCGCGGCTGACAATACGCGGGGATCTGCCCACAGCTCAGCTGCACCGTGAACTCGCCCGCTGCCGGGTGTACGTCCATCCGCTGCGCTGGACGTCCCTGGGCCTGGCCCTGCTGGAAGCGATGCAGCTTGGGATGCCGGTCGTCGTACTGGGTACTACCGAAGCGGCCCGTGCCGTGCCGCCGGAGGCCGGCGCGATTTCCACCAGCGTCGACGAACTCGTGCGCAGCGCAACGATGCTCGTCAACGACCCGCAGGAAGCGCGGCGCCGGGGGGACATCGCCCGCCGGGTCGCCCTCGAACGCTACGGCCTCGAGGCCTTCCTGCGGGCGTGGGATGCTCTGCTTGACGAGCTAGCCGCCCCACGCTTCCGGACCGGCCGGATTCTGATTCCATCGCAGGAAGGGATGAGCCAGTGAGAATAGCCATGGTTTCGGAGCACGCCAGTCCGCTGGCGGCGCTGGGCGGAGTGGACGCCGGCGGTCAGAACGTCCACGTGGCGGCACTTTCGACCGCGCTGGCCCGGCGCGGCCACCACGTCACCGTGTACACCCGCCGGGATTCAGCCAGGTTGGCCCGGCGGGTGCAGATACTGCCGCATCTGGAGGTTGTCCACCTGGATGCCGGTCCGGCACGCCACGTGCCCAAGGACGAACTCCTCCCGTACATGGGCGCACTGGCCGACGGCATCTCCCGGGACTGGCAGCGCCGCCCGCCCGACGTGATCCACGGACATTTCTGGATGTCGGGCGTGGCCGCCCTCGACGCGGCCCGCCGGGGACCCTCCGGCGCCCACGTGCCCGTGGTGCAGACGTTCCACGCGCTGGGAACCGTCAAGCGCCGCCATCAGGGGGCCGAGGACACCAGCCCGCTGGAGCGGCAATGGCTGGAGCCGTCCGTGGGCAGATCGGTGGATCGAATTATCGCCACGTGTTCCGACGAGGTCTTTGAGCTCAAGGCCATGGGCATCGATACGGCCCGGATCTCCGTTGCCCCCTGCGGAGTGGATCTGGAACTGTTTTCCGGCGCCGGCGCGGCCGAGCCCCGCCGCCGCGCCCACCGCATCCTTTCCGTCGGGCGCCTGGTTCCGCGGAAGGGCGTCGATCTGGTGATTGAGGCGCTGCCGGCCCTGCGGGACGCCGGCTTCGACGTCGAACTCCTGATCGTCGGCGGTGGCGGGGATGCGGCGGCGGTGGCGGGCGACGCCGAAGCCCGCCGGCTGCTCGACGTCGCCACCGCGTTGGGAGTGCACGAACGGGTCGCCTTCCGGGGCCAGGTGCCCCGCGGCGCCATGCCGGCCATCTTCCGCAGCGCCGATGCGGTGGTGTGCACGCCGTGGTACGAACCGTTCGGCATCGTGCCGCTGGAGGCGATGGCCTGCGGCGTGCCGGTGGTGGCGGCGGCCGTGGGCGGGCTGCGCGACACCGTGGTGGACCAGTGGACCGGCCTGCACGTGCCCCCGAAAGATCCTGCCGCCATCACGGCCGCGCTCGCCGCCCTGCTGGCCGATCCGGGCCTACGCCGGGCGCTGGGCGCCGGTGGCGAGGCACGCGCCCGGGCCCGATATTCCTGGGCTCGTGTGGCCGCCGAAACGGAGAGGGCGTATCTGCAGACGATGGCCGCGAGCGCGGATGCCCGGCGGCTAGATGCAGTGGAAGGAGCCGTGCTGTGACTCCGGAACCACCCCTCAAGGACAGTGCCGCTCAGCTCCTGCTGATGCCTGAAACCGGCACCGTCCCAAGCCCGGGCCCGGACTGTCCGCCGGACTCCGTTGCTGCAGTCCGCAGTCACTTGGACAACGTCCTGCCGGCGTTCGAGTCCTTGCGAAGCCAGTCCTTCCACCTGGCTGCGTGGGGCGAGGAGCTGGCACGCCGGCTGCTGCGGGGCTCGCGGTTGCTCGCTGCCGGAAACGGCGGCTCCGCGGCCGAAGCCCAGCACCTGACGGCGGAGCTGGTGGGTCGGTTCGACGGCGAGCGGGTGCCGTTTTCGGCGATTTCGCTTCATGCGGAGACCTCGGCGGTCACCGCTATCGCCAACGATTACGGCTTCGAGGAACTTTTCGCCCGCCAGGTGCGCGCGCACGCCCGCACGGGCGATGTGCTGATGCTGCTGTCCACCAGCGGAAAAAGTCCCAACCTGCTCCGGGCGGCGGAAACGGCCTCCCGGCTCGGGGTCGTCACCTGGGCGCTGACCGGTCCCGGCCCGAATCCGCTGGCTGCGAGCTGCAACGAGGCCGTGACGATTGATGGTCCGGCCGCCAACGCCCAGGAATGCCATCTGATCGCGCTTCATGCCGTGTGCCGGGCGTTCGACGCCGAGGTACTGCGCCGCGGACGCCAGGGCATACCGGCAGGGGCAGTGCGATGAGCATCGTCGTTGTCGGTGACGTCCTGCTGGATGTGGACCTTGACGGGCAGGCCACCCGGCTTAGCCCCGACGCGCCGGTGCCCGTCGTTGACGTGTCCAACGCCCGGCGGCGCGCCGGTGGTGCCGGGCTGGTGGCCCGGATGCTCGCCGGCGACGGCCATTCGGTCGTCCTGGTGACTGTGCTGGGCGCGGATGAGGCGTCTACCAGGGTCGAGGAGGAACTGGCCGGTGTCACGGTGGTCGCGGGACCGTCCGGCGCTCCGACCCCCGTCAAAACCCGGGTCCGTGCCGGCGGCCATCCGCTGGTCCGGTTCGACGAGGGATGCGAACGCCCTGCCGTCCCGGAGGCTACGGCTGCCATGCTGCAGGCGTTGGACGTCGCGTCCGCGGTCGTGGTCGCCGATTACGGACGGGGCCTGACCGCGAATGCCGAGCTCCGGGCTGCGCTGTCGCGGCTTGCCGGGCGGGTGCCGATCGTTTGGGACCCCCACCCGGCCGGGTCAACGCCGGTTCCCGGCGTTGACGTGGTCACGCCTAATCTGGCCGAAGCCCGCGCCGCGGCCGGGCCCGGCAGCCTGTCCGACGCCGCCGGCTTGCTGGCGGAGAAGCTGCTGCGCCGCTGGCAGAGCAAGGCGGTGCTGGTGACACAGGGCGAGCAGGGCGCCGTCCTGGCGCAGGACTCGGGGCGGATGCCCTTTCCGATCTCGGTACCAAAGACCCACGTCACCGATCCCTGCGGCGCCGGGGACAGGCTCGCCGCGAGCCTCGCAGTCCATCTGGCGGCGGGACAGGACCTCGAGGGCGCGGCCGTCCTGGCGGTCCGTGAGGCGGCCGTGTTCCTGGCCGGCGGCGGCGTGGCGGGACTGGGCGGCCGGCCGGGTTCGTTTCCGCATGCCGTCCCCGGCAGGGAACGGCGGGATCCCGACGCCTTGGCGCTTGCCCGAAGGGTTCGCAGGGCGGGCGGGACCGTGGTCGCGACCGGCGGTTGCTTCGATCTCCTGCACGCCGGGCATGCCCGGTCCCTCGCGGCCGCCCGGCGCCTCGGCGACTGCCTCATCGTGTGCCTGAACTCCGACGCCTCGGTGCGGAGGATCAAGGGCGCCTCCCGTCCCATCATCAACGAGCAGGACCGGTCGGAACTGCTGCTGGCACTCCAGTGCGTGGACGGCGTGCTGGTCTTCGAGGAGGACACCCCGGAAGCGTGCCTCGATGCGCTCCGCCCGGACATATGGGTGAAGGGCGGCGCCTATGACGTGCGGAACCTGCCGGAGACCCCGTTGGTGGAGAGCTGGGGCGGGCGGTGCCTCACCGTCCCGCACCACCCCGCCCGCTCCACGACGCATCTCGCCGATGCGCTGGCACGGGTCGGCTGACCCGCCCGCCCGTTACCCCTGGGCTCGGCCCCGCAGCCCGCAGGACTCAGACCACACAGCGAAAGGAACACCATGAACCACGAGATACTTTTCCCCGGCCGGGTCCTTGTTACCGGAGGTGCCTCCGGACTTGGCGCCGCCGTCGTTGAGGCCGTGCTGCAGGCCGGCGGAACACCTGTTGTGCTGGACCGCGACCTCCGGGAGGTATCCGCGGTGAAAGCCATCGAAGTGGACGTGGCGGACCGGGTGGCCGTGACTGCCGCCGTGCGGCAGGCAGCCGAGATGCTTGGCGGTCTGGACGCTGTGGTGACCGCCGCGGGGATCGACCGCTGTGGCCGGCTGGAGGATGTCCGGCCGGAGGACTGGGAGCAGGTCATCTTCGTCAACCTGCTCGGCACCGTGTCGGTGGTGCGCGCCGCGCTGCCGTACCTGAAGGCATCCCGCGGGCGGGTGGTCACGGTGGCGTCAACCCTGGGCAAGCGGGCGCTGCCGGAGGCTTCCGCCTATTGCGCGTCCAAATTCGGCGTCGTGGGGTTCAGCCAGGCGCTTGCCGCCGAAACCGGGGGCGAGCTCGGCGTAACCACCCTGATCCCGGGTGGAATGAAGACCCGGTTCTTTGACGACCGGGCGGAGCAGTACAAGCCGCAGGACGATTCGCGGCTGAACGATCCGGCGAATGTGGCGCGGGCTGTTCTGTTCGCGCTGTCCCAGCCGCCCGGCTCTGAAGTCCGCGAACTGCTCATCTGCCACGCGGAGGAGGGCTCGTGGCCGTAAGGAGCCTCACGGTCGGCACACCACCCGCAGATAGACCGGCTTCCTGCGCAGCGTGTAAAGACGCCGCGGCCGGGGTACGGAAGGGTCATAGGAGCTGCCCGAAACGGCCCGCTGCCGCGCAGGCGACCGGGGCGGATCTCCGGGCTACACCACGGAAGGAGTCCGATGTCCGCGATCGTCCAGCAAGCCCGCAGCAGCTATCCGGAGCTGCTCACCATTAGCGATCCGCGCAGCGGCGAGCCGGTAGGTAGCCTTCCGGTTGCCCGCCCGCTCGCCATCCGGCGGGCGGTGAACGCCGCCCGTGCCGCGCACCCTGGCTGGTCCGCGACAGCCCCGGCGGCGAGGGGAAGCCGTCTGCGCGACGCCGCCCGGGCGCTGGCGGCCGCCACCGTGGAGCTTGCTGAATTGAACAGCCGTGAAACCGGCCGCCCGGCAGCCGAGGCAGCGGCCGGAATAGCCGCGGGCGTCGCTACCTTGGAGCAGTACGCGGAGCTTGGACCGGTCCACCGCGGGCATAGCCTGCGGGGCGACCCGTTGGCCGCGGACTTCACCATTGCCGAGTCCCGTGGTGTCGCCGTCTTGCTGACCCCGTGGAATGACCCGGTGGCGGTGGCCTGCGGCCTGATCGGCGCGGCCCTGGTAACCGGCAACACCGTGGTACACAAACCCAGTGAACGCTGCCCGCACCTCGGCATTCTCCTTGGCCAAGTCCTGTCGCCGATATTTCCGCCGGATGTCCTTATCACGCTCACCGGCGGGGCGACGGTGGGAACGCAGCTGACCGAACAGGCGGGCGTGTCCGTGGTGGCGCACGTGGGGTCCAGCGCGTCCGGTGCCCGGATCGCGCGGAGCTCCCTGCTGAGCGGGGCGCACGTGATCCGCGAAAACGGGGGCAACGATCCGCTCATAGTGGACGACGACGTCGACCCCGTCTGGGCCGCCGGGCAGGCGGCCGTGGGGGCCTTCAGCAACAGCGGCCAGATCTGCACGTCGGTGGAGCGCATCTACGTCCACCGGGCCATCGCAGCGCCATTCTGTGCCGCACTCGGGGAGGAAGCCCGGCGCCGGAACGGGGATGGAGGCCTGGCGCCCCTGGTGGACGGCGATCTTCGGGACGCTGTCCACCGCCAGGTCGCCGAGGCCCTGCAGCAGGGGGCGCGGGCCGTGGAAGGAGGAACTCTGCCGGACGGACCCGGCTCCCATTACCCGGCCACCGTCCTTCTCAATTGCACGGCGGAGATGAGCGTCATGGCGGAGGAAACGTTCGGCCCCGTCGCACCGGTCCAGGTTGTGGACAGCTTCGATGACGGGCTCCGGCTCGCCGCCGCGGGCCGCTACGGGCTGGCTGCCACAGTTCTCACGGGAACGATCGCCCACGCCCAGCGCGCCATCGCTGCTCTTCCGGTCGGCACCGTCAAAGTCAATGAGGTTTTCGGCGGTGCCCCCGGGGGCTCGGCGCAGCCCCGGGGAGACAGCGGCAGCGGCTTCGGCTACGGCCCCGAACTGCTGGATGAATTCACCAGGGTCAAGGTCGTGCATATTGCGCCCCCGCCCGGGGGCCGGCCGTGAGCACGGCCGCTACGGAACCCGCCGGCAACCGTCGCGGGCCGTTGACCGAGCAGCGCGGACTAGAAGACTGGCTTCCCGGGGCGCTCGCCGCGGCGGGACCGTCGATTGCCGTCGTCGGCGACGTGATGCTGGACGGCTGGTGGACCGGAACCATCGACCGGCTGTGCCGGGAAGGGCCCGCCCCCGTCGTGGACATCCGCCGGCGCAGCTTCGCCCCGGGCGGCGCCGCCAACACGGCCATGAACCTTGCTGCTCTGGGGGCACGGGTGAGCCTGGTAGGAGTCGTGGGGTGCGATGACGGCGGTTCGGAACTGATACGTCAGTTAGAGGCCGCCGGGGTGGATACCACCAATATCCACAGGGTGCCGGGCGTTCCGACCACCACTAAGACCCGCATCAGCAGTGCCGGCCAACTGTTGCTGCGCTTTGATGAGGCAGCGGCAGACCTCCCGGAGGAGGCCCTTGCCGCCGTCGCGCAGTCCCTTCCCGGCGCGCTTCGGGCGCAGGAGGCGGTAGTGCTGTGCGACTACGGGGCCGGAGCACTGACCGGTCCGGTACGGAGCGTCCTGTTCGAGTTGCTGCAGGACCGCCCGGCGTCCCTGCTGGCCGTGGTCGATGCGCACGATCCCCGGCCCTGGGCGCCACTCCGGCCTGACTTGGCCACTCCCAATGCTGCGGAAGCCGCTTCAATACTGGGCCTCCACCTGCCGCAGGGCGCGGCGCGCCCAGCCGTCCTGGTGGAGCACCGGGCCTCCCTGCTCAAGGCCACCGGCGCAGCTGCCGTGGTAGTCACCCTGGACCGGGACGGAACCGTGCTGTTGCCGGCCGGCGGTGACGTCCACCGGACGTGGGCAAAGCCCGTAGCAGAGAAACAGGCGTCGGGTGCGGGGGACACTTTCGTGGCTGCGCTGACCTTGGCCAGGGCCGCCTCGCTGCCGTTGACAACCAGCGTGGATCTTGCCCAGGCCGCGGCCGACATCGCCGTTCACCGCCCCGGCACCTCGGTCTGCAGCACCGCCGACCTCGGCCGCTACCTGGAAAGCTTCGCCGACACGGCTCTCGAAGCCGAGGAGCTCACCCGGCACCTCGCACGCCATCGCGGGGAGGGGCAGACGATCGTGCTCACCAACGGTTGCTTCGATGTGCTCCACCGGGGCCACACCCGCTATCTCAACCAGGCGAAGCAGCTGGGGGACATCCTGGTCGTGGCACTGAACAGCGATGATTCGGTCCGGCTGCTCAAGGGACCGGACCGGCCCATTAATACCGTGGCAGACCGGGCGGCCGTAATCGCTGCGCTCAGCTGCGTGGACTACGTCACGGTGTTCGACACCGCCACCCCTATCCCGCTGATCGACCAGCTCAGGCCGGAGATTTATGCCAAGGGGGGCGACTACAGCCCGGAGATGCTCGCGGAGACCAGTGCCGTGGAAAGCTACGGGGGACGCGTGGTGATTCTGGATTACGTGGCGGAGTTGTCAACCACCGCGGTGGTGCAGCGCATTCGCAGCGGAGAAGGGGCTGCCCTCGGCGAGGGCTGATGCGCCGGGGCTGAGACGGGCTGCTCGGGTCAGGGCGCGACACCCAGGGCCTGGGGTGCTGCCTGCGGGTTAGGTCCCGGTACCTGCTTCACGGGCGCGTTCGGCGTCCTCGTCGCGCGGGGTCCGGTCCTCGTCTGGAATTTCAGTCATTGCTCGCTCCTGGAATCGCTG
>JAODMA010000201.1 GCA_025464545.1 Arthrobacter sp.
CTGGATGCCGTGTGGATGCCACCCGCGGCGGAGAGTTCGGTAAGAATGGTGGCATGGCTTCCTTCCAGCGCCTCCTGCCGGACCCGAAATCGGTCTCCACTTTCCGCGGCAAGACTTTCCGCGGCAACTCGTTCCGCCAATTGCCTTCCCGCGGCCGGGCGGCCACGGCTGCTGCGGCTTCCGCGGCCGAGGTTTCGCTGCCGGGCGGTGCCAAGTGGGTGGTGGGCGGCATCATTGGCGGGGGCGCCGCGGCAGGATTGCTCGCCACCGGATCCTCCGCCCTCGCCCTGTACTTCGCGCGCCGCGTGATCACTCCAGCCCGGGTCCGCGAGGAAGATCAGGAAATCCTTGCGGTGATCCGGGACGGAAACGGGCTGCGGGTCATCCTGGCCGCCACCCCCGACTCCACGGTCGACGGCGTCTATGGCTTCTTCTTCGACGGTGGCCGGGGGCATGCGCGGATCGGCCGGATCGTCTCCTACTCGCCGGCGGAGCGCACCGTGATGCGGGAGGTCGAAACCGTCTATAGCGGCGACCTCAGCACAGCCCGTCGCGGCTGGTGGAGCGGCGCCGCCCACCCGGACCCGGCCAGCATAGGCCTCGCCTCGGCAGAAGTGCAGATCGAGGTCGATGGTGGGACCGCGCCGGCGTGGCTGGTCCCGGCACCGGAGGCTGAGGTCTGGGCCATCATGGTGCACGGCAGGGGCGCCAGCCGGCAGGAAGGTGTTCGGGCGGTACGCACCGCCCACGACCTCGGCATGACCAGCCTGCTGATCTCCTACCGCAATGACGGCCTGGCGCCCTCGGCGCTGGACGGACGCTACGGTCTCGGCTCCACGGAGTGGCGCGACGTCGAAGCGGCCATCGGCTACGCACTCGAGCAGGGCGCCCGCGAGGTGGTGCTGTTCGGCTGGTCGATGGGCGGGGCAATCTGCCTCCAGACCGCGGACCTTTCCCGCTACCACCACCTGATCCGGGCCATGGTGCTCGACGCCCCCGTGATCAACTGGGTGAACGTGCTGGCGCACCACGCGGAGCTGAACCGGATCCCCTCCGCCGTCGGCCGCTATGGCCAGTTGATGATGAGCCACAAGCTGGGGCGGCGGCTGACCGGCCTCGCCGCGCCGGTGGACCTGAAGACGATGGACTGGGTCTCCCGCGCGGTGGAGCTGCGGACGCCGACCCTCATCATCCACAGCGTGGACGACGAGTATGTCCCCTACGGGCCCTCCGCCGCCCTGGCCGAGAAGAACCCGGAGATGGTCACCTTCGAGGCCTTCGACCGTGCGCTCCACACGAAGGAATGGAACGTGGACCCGGAGCGGTGGGAACGGCTGGTGACGGCCTGGCTCAGCCGGCAGCTCGCACCGAGGTCCAACCCGGGCCAGGCCAGCGCAAGCTGACTCGAGCCACGCCGGGATTAACTGCGGCCAGTGCCGATCCGGGCCGTGCGGGCGTCGGTGAGCCGGATCAATTCAGCCGGGCTCAGCTCGATGTCCAGACCCCGGCGCCCGCCCGAGACCAGGATCGTGTCCAGGCCCAGGGCGCTGTCGTCCACAACGGTGGGGGAGGACCGGCGCTGCCCGAGCGGTGAGATACCGCCGAGCACATAACCGGTGCGGCGTTCGGCAACGGCAGGGTCCGCCATGGCGGCCTTCTTCGCGCCCAGGGCGGCGGCCATCGCCTTGAGGTCAAGGTTTCCGCTGACCGGAACGACGCCGACGGCAAGCCGCCCGTCGACGTCGACCATCAGGGTCTTGAAGACCCGGGCGGGATCGACGCCGAGCAGCTGGGCGGCTTCCAAGCCGTAGCTGGCTGCCGCCGGGTCGTGGCTGTAGGGGTGCGAGACAAAGGAAACCCCGGCCGCCAGGAGTGCTGCGGTGGCCGGAGTTCCTTGGGACGCTTGCTTGCGGGCCATCTGCCGATCCGGCTGTCAGGACTGCTGCGGAAGCGCGGAGACCTTGCGCTTGATCCGGCCGAGCATCGCCGTCATGCCGCGCATGCGGAGGGGCGTGATGGCGCGGGTGAGGCCCAGCAGCTCCGGCATGTCGTCCGGGACGGCCAGGATTTCGGCGGGGCTGAGACCGTCGAGTCCTTCATGCAGGACACCGGCGAAGCCCCGGGTGGTGGGGGCCTCGGGAGGCGCCTTGAAGAAGAGACGCACGCTTTGCGGCGTGCCGCCGTCGTGCTGTTCCGTCTCGATGGTGAGAAACAGCGGCGACTGGCACTCGACCACTTGCTCCATCATCTCCGGGTGTTCCATGAGCCGGTCCGGCAGCTCCGGAAGCCCCCGCGAGAACTCAAGCAGCAGCTGCAGCCGTTCAGGTTCGGTCAGGGCCTGGAAGTCGTCAACAATTTCCGCCAGGGCGGCGGGGAGGGCAGAAGTATTCATCACTCCCAGCTTACGCACGGCGGACGATTGTGTCCCGGTCGGCCGGAGCACGGCATCAGCGGGCAGACGGAACCGTGCCGCGATCGGCGCCTTTGACGATCGGGACACCCACGGCGTTGCCCCATTCGGTCCAGGAGCCGTCGTAGTTGCGGACGGTATCGAAGCCCAGGAGGTACTTGAGGGCGAACCAGGTGTGGCTGGACCGCTCGCCGATCCGGCAGTACGCGATGACGTCGTCGCCTTCCTTCAGCCCGGCTTCACCCAGGTACAGGGCCTCCAGCTCGGGGCGGTTGCGGTAGGTTCCATCCCCTGCGGCCGCCCGCGCCCAGGGAATGGAGGCCGCCGTGGGGATGTGGCCGCCGCGCATGGCGCCTTCCTCCGGATAGGCCGGCATGTGGGTGCGCTGTCCGGTGTACTCCTCGGGGGAGCGCACGTCGATCAGCGGCTTGCCGAGGTGTGCCAGGACATCGTCCTTGAAGGCGCGGATCGGGGCGTCGTCGCGCTCCACCACCGGGTAATCGCCCGGAGCGGTAACAGGTGTGTCCGTGGTGACTGCCCGGTCCTCGGCGAGCCACTTGTCCCGGCCGCCGACGAGCAGCCGGACGTCTGCGTGGCCAAAAAGCTCGAAGACCCATAGGGCGTAGGCGGCCCACCAGTTGGACTTGTCGCCGTAGATGACCACGGTGCTGTCCCGCGAAATGCCCTTGGCCGCGGCCATGGCAGCGAAGGCCTCGCCGTCCACGAAGTCGCGCGTGACCTCGTCGTTAAGCTCGGTGTGCCAGTCGATCTTAACGGCACCCGGGATGTGGCCGGTCTCGTAGACGAGCACGTCCTCGTCCGACTCCAGCACCACGAGCCTGCCGCCTTCCAAGGCCCCGTCCTCGATTGCCGTTGCGAGCCACTCGGTGGAGACCAGACGCTCAGGGTGGGCGTAGGCGGCGAACTTTTCGTTCTGGTCAACGGGATAGGGCATGGTGGTGGCCTTTCACTGAAACGGTCAGGGCCGGGACGCGGAAGGATCGATCGCGGCGCCGGGTCTTCTCCAACACTAGCCACGCCACCCCGGTAATGTCCTGCCTCGTTCACACTCGGAAATATGGCCTTGGTCACGGGGTTCGGTCCGCTCGCCGGTCCGCTGCCGGGTCCGCACGCAGGGCAGTGCCCGCATTGCCGGTATTCTTTCTGGGGACAAGAGACCAGCAGAACGGACCACCTTGGTACAGATCGAACAGCTCGCCGCCCGCACCCCGGCAGTTTCAGTGGATGAACTCCTTAACGGTTTCTATCCCTCGCCGCGCTTCGGTGAGGTGTCGTTTTCCAGCTACCGGCCGGATCCGGCCCAGCCCAGCCAGTCCGCCGCGGTCCGTGCCCTGGAAGGATTCGCGGCCGGCGTCGGCGCGCGCGACGGGGACGGACTCTTCAAGCGCCTGTTCGGCAAGAAGGACACTTCGCGGGCCGGGATCTATCTCGACGGCGGCTTCGGCGTCGGCAAGACCCACCTGCTGGCTTCCCTCTGGCACGCCACTCCCGGTCCGAAGGCTTTCGGCACCTTCGTCGAATACACCAACCTGGTCGGCGCGCTGTCCTTCCGCAAGACGGTGGAGGCGCTGAGCCACTACAAGCTGGTCTGCATCGATGAATTCGAGCTGGACGATCCAGGCGACACCGTGCTGATGTCGCGGCTGATGCGCGAGCTGGCCGACGCCGGAGTCAAGCTTGCGGCGACCTCAAACACCCTGCCCGGTTCCCTCGGCGACGGCCGCTTTGCCGCCGTCGACTTCGCCCGCGAAATCCAGGTCCTGGCAGACCAGTTCGACGTCGTGAGGATCGACGGCGAAGACTTCCGGCACCGCGGCCTGCCCGCCGCGCCGTCTCCGCTGCGCAACGATGAGCTCACGCACCACATGAAGGCCGAATTCAACGGCAAGACGGTGGCAAGCGACGAGTTCAGCACCCTGATCAATCATCTGGCCGGCGTCCACCCGAGCCGCTACCGACAGCTGCTGGACGGTATCGAAGGCGTGGTGTGGAAGAACGTGCACACCATCACGGAACAGGCCGTCGCGCTGCGATTTGTGGTGCTGGCGGACCGACTCTATGACAAGGATGTTCCGATCCTGGCCAGCGGGGTTCCCTTCGACCAGCTGTTCACCGAGGAAATGATGACCGGTGGGTACATGAAGAAGTATTTCCGCGCGGTGTCCCGGCTCACCGCCTTGGCGCGCGAGGGCCAGAACCACGAACCTGCCTAGACCTTAGACAGCGACGCGGAGTTACTGGCAGCCCATCCCTTGCCCGGGGTGGGTAGTTGGTGACTCCGCGTTGTTTTGCGGCGCCGAAGCGCTGTTAAACGCCGAAGCGCTGTTAAACGCCGAAGGCGCCGGCGCCGCCTCTCGGCGGGACCGGCACCTCGCTGACGTTCCTGGTTAAAGACCCTGATGCCGGGGTTCGCCGGTAACAGGGGGCTCAACGTTGACGGGGGGCTGTCCGGCCACCGGAGGCTGCCCGGCCGCGGGCGTAGAGCCTGGCGTGCCGTTCTGCTTGTCCACGAAGTCGGAAGCGCCCCGCTGAACGGAATCGATCTTGTCG
>JAODMA010000212.1 GCA_025464545.1 Arthrobacter sp.
AATTCCAGCGCTTTCTGCCGGTCTTCCGGGGAACGCCGTTCCATCGAATCAGCGATCCCGGCGATGGTCTGGCGCGCCAGGGTTTGCCGCCACACCAGCTCGGCCTGGCGCATGGTCTGCGAGATGAGGCAGCTCCGGACGAAATTCACTTCCGGATCCGCCTCCGGGATGTTGCCCAGGATCCCCTCGCAACGGAACGACGGTTCGGGTCCCTCCAGCGCCAGCACAACATCCAGCACGGTGATGTTTTCCGGCCGGCGGTCCAGGTGGAAACCTCCCCGGGGACCCGAAACCGAGGCCATCACGCCGGCGCGGACCATGGCCTGCAGCTGCTTGTTGAGGTAGGCGCCGGGGAGTTTGTAGTACTCGGCCAGCCGGGCGCTGTTCACCGCCTCCCCCGCCGGGGTCCACGCCATGTTGACACAACTGTGTATGGCCCATTCCACCCCCCGACCCATCTTCATATTCCAGACGTTACGTGTCCGCAAAATTGGGTGTCAAGGGTGGGCGGGCCCGCGAATTGACCCCGCTGGAAGGCCGCGGGCCCGTCGAAGGAACGCTTCGCCGGCGATTGCGGATAGTTTGGTACCTATGACGTCTCCCGATGCCGAACTCATCCGACTGCTGGACGAAGCCCGGAACTGGGCTGCCCAGGACCCGGACCCGGCCACCGCCGCCGGTCTCACCGAACTGATCCAGCTCACGTCTGACGGCGTCGCTATCGCCCGCCAGGAGCTGGCGGACAGCTTCAGCGGCACCCTGCAATTCGGCACGGCAGGCCTGCGGGCGGCCCTCGGCCCCGGCCCGAGCCGGATGAACCGCATGGTGGTGCGCCGCGCCGCTGCCGGCTTCACCGCGTTCCTGACCAACGCCGTCGAGCAGTCCTCCCCCGGCACCCGGCCGCGCGCCGTCGTCGGCTACGACGCCCGCTACAACTCCGCAGTTTTCGCCGAAGAGACGGCGGCAATCCTCACCGCCGCCGGCATTGAAACCTTCCTGATGCCTGCCGCCCTGCCGACGCCGCTGCTCGCCTACGCGGTACGGGCGCTGGACTGCGACGGCGGCGTGATGGTGACCGCCAGCCACAACCCGCCGCAGGACAACGGCTACAAGGTCTACCTGGGCCGGCACGCCGTCGAGGAAAGCGGCCGCGGGGCGCAGATCGTCGCGCCCTACGACGAGCTGATTGCCGCCAAGATCGACGCGGTCGGCGCCCTGGAGTCCATCGTCCTGGCCAAGGAAGGCTGGACGGTGCTGGACCCCACCATCGCCGCCGACTACGAGGCCGCCGTCGCGGCCCTCGCCGCTCCCCGGCATTTCCCCGCCCGGGACCTCAAGATCGTCCTGACCCCGATGCACGGCGTGGGCGGAGGGACGGCCGTGGCCGTACTTAACGCCGCCGGCTTTGCCGACGTCACCTTGGTCGCGGAACAAGCGGAGCCGGACCCCGACTTCCCGACGGTGAACTTCCCGAACCCGGAAGAGCCCGGTGCCCTGGACCTGGCCCTCGAGACCGCGTCCCGCGTGGACGCCGACATCGTTCTCGCCAACGACCCGGACGCCGACCGCGCCGCGGTTGCCGCGAAGGACCCGGACACGGGTGCCTGGCGGATGCTGCGCGGGGACGAGGTCGGAGCCCTGCTGGGCGCGCATACCGTGGCCCGGCTGGCGGCGGCCGGCGGTGAAGCCTCGGGAGGCGTTTTCGCGAACTCGATCGTGTCCTCGCGGTTGCTGGCGCGGATCGCGGCTGCCGCGGGCTATGCACATGAGGAAACCCTGACGGGCTTCAAGTGGATCGCACGCGTGCCCGGCCTGCTGTACGGCTATGAGGAGGCGCTGGGCTACTGCGTCGCGCCATCACTGGTCCGGGACAAGGACGGGATCTCCGCGGCGGTGCTGATCGCCGAATTCGCTGCCGCGGCCAAGGCCGAGGGCAAGACAATTTTCGACACCCTGGATGAGCTGTACCTGGTGCACGGCCTGTACGCGAGCGACCAGCTCAGCATCCGGGTGGCGGATCTGGGGTTGCTGGATGCCATGATGAACCGGCTGCGCGTCAGCCCGCCGGAATCCTTTGGCGGCTCCGCGGTGGAAACGGTTGTGGATCTGGCGGAGGGCAGTGAACACCTGCCGCCGACCGATGGCCTGCTGTATCTGACCAAGGACCTTAGCCGCGTCATCATCCGCCCCAGCGGGACGGAGCCCAAGCTCAAGTGCTACCTGGAGGTCATCCGCAGCGTCGGCTCTGCCGCGGAGCTGCCGCAGGCGCGGCAGGAAGCGCGCGGTGCCCTGGACAACGTCCTCGCCGACGTCCGCGAGGCCCTGGGGCTGTAAAGCCCCGCGTCCAGCGGTCCTAGAGCTCCACCTCGATGTACCCGGCCACAATCCGGGTGCTGAAGGTCTCAAGCCGGAGCCCAGGCGTGGCCAGGCATTCACCGGTTTCCAGGTCATAGACTTCCTTGTGCAACGGCGAGGCCAGCGTGGGGCGTGCCCCACGGGAACCTGTAATGCCGCGTGCCATTACATGCGCCCCGGTCGCCGGGTCTTCCTGCGCTACGGCGAAAACCTCACCGGCAGCGGTGCGGAACAATGCCACCTGGCGCCCAGCAATCAAGGCCGCCTCGCCCCAGGCGGGTTCCAGCTCCTCCACGGCGCACACTCGGTGCCAGCCGGTTCCATAGCTGGGGTGTTCCACAAAGTTCCGTGCTGCGCTCTCAAGTACGGCAGTCATTTCGGTCCCTCTCTGATACATCCCTGACGTGCTCAACCGCTCCTGCGGCACGTATTCAAGCTAGGCCCGCGGTGTTTCAACCGGATGCGCCAAATGTGTCCGGCGGGTAAAAGAGACCTCACCCATCCGGAAACTCATCCGTGATGCAGAAGTTAAGATCACGAAACATAAGGGAAACTGAAGCGAAACTGCGGTTGCCTAGGCTGGGTGCACAAGCTGCAGAGCACCGTCTGCTGCCCATGCGAAAGGCCCACCGTGACCGGACAGACTTCCAGCCCAGAAACAGCGGGCCCACCTCGCCGCCAAACTCCCCGCCGTGTCGTGGTAGCCGGCGGCGGCCCCGCAGCCCACCGCTTCGCGGATGCGATGCACTCCCGCGGCCTCGACGGATGGCACATGACGGTCCTCACCGAGGAAGCCCACCTCCCCTACGACCGCGTCGCCCTGAGCAAGGCCCTCACCGACAGCGACGTTGACCTTACCCTTGGCACCGCCTCGATGTGGGACCACGCTGCCCTCAGCCTCAAAACCGGCGAGCGCGTCACCGGTCTCGACACCGCCGGTAAGACCGTCACGACGGCGGCCGGCACTGTGTACCCGTACGACGAGCTCGTCGTCGCCACCGGCTCCGACGCGGCCCGCCTGCCCATCCCCGGGGCCGACCTTACCCACGTCTACCGCACCTTGGAGGACGTCCGGGCCATCAACAAAGCGATCGCGGAACTGACCGCCAAGCTGGGCCGAAAGGTCAATGCGGTCACCATCGGCGGCGGCCTCCTGGGCCTCGAGTCCGCGGCCGGCACTGAGCAGCTCGGCGCCACCCCGGTTGTCATCAACGGCTCCCCCTGGCTCATGAACACCCAGCTGGACGAGGGCGCCGGGCAGGCCCTGGGCCGCCTGATCGAGGCGAAGGGTTTCACCGTCCACGGCGGCGTGTTCCCCTCCGAGGTCCTCTCCGACGACGATGGCCAGGTCACCGGCGTGCTCATGGCGGACGGCCGCATCATCGCCGCCGACATCGTGATCGTCGCCGTCGGTGTGCGGCCCCGGGACGAACTGTTCCGCTTGGCCAACGGCCCGGAAACGGAAGGCACAGCCCCGCAGTTCCAGCTCGGCCCGCGCGGCGGCGTCGTCATCTCCGACGACTGCTCCACCGAGGTCCCCGGAATCTGGGCAATCGGCGAGGTCGCCAACTTCGGCGGCATGTGCCTGGGCCTCGTGGCACCGGCCAACACCATGGCGGAGATCGTCGCGGACCGGCTGCATGGCGGCGAAGCGACTTTCCCCGGCTTCGACACGGCCACCAAACTCAAGCTCTCCGGAGTCGACGTCGCCAGCTTCGGCGACGCCTTCGCCCGGACCAGGCACGCCCTCGAGATCGTCTACGCCGACCCCGCACGCGGCGTCTACCAGAAGATCGTCACCACGGACGATGCCAAAACCCTGCTCGGCGGCATCTTCGTCGGCGACGCCTCCCCCTACACGAGCCTTCGCCCCATGCTGGGCCGCGAACTGGCCGCCGAACCCGGCGCGTACCTCACGGCGGCCGGCGGCGGCGACGCCCCGGACACCGAACTCCCGTCCGATGCCATCCTGTGTTCCTGCAACAACGTCTCCGCCGGCACCATCCGCGACACCGTCAACGGCTGCGGGGCCTGCGACGGCAACGCTCCCGTCCAGGAACTCGGCGAGCTGAAGGGCTGCACCCGGGCCGGGACCAGCTGCGGTTCCTGTGTACCGATGCTCAAGAAGCTGCTGGAAACCGAACTGACCAAGTCCGGCGTTGCCGTCTCCAAGGCACTCTGCGAACACATCGGGCTGTCCCGCCAGGAACTCTTCGAGACCATCCGTGTCCTGGAACTAACCTCCTTCGAGGAGGTCATGGCCAAGTACGGCACGGGAGCCGGCTGTGACATCTGCAAGCCGACCATCGCCAACA
>JAODMA010000217.1 GCA_025464545.1 Arthrobacter sp.
CGCCGCATTCGGTCCGAGTCAGCCGTCGGGGAGAACCTGACCGGCGCCGAAATCGACGAACGGCTCCAGCGCGCCATGCTGATCACCGTCAACGGAGTCGCAGCAGGGCTCCGCAACACCGGCTAAACCCAATCCCCGGACGGCGGACGCCGCGCCTCCCCGGACGGCGGACGCCGCGGCAGGTCCGTACCGTTGCCGTAGTGAACGACGACGGTACGGCGGGCGTATACTTCCGCTACAGCGGACAGTTCATCCGGCAGTCGATTTAGTTGTGGAACCCGAGGCTCGACAATGAAGCAACCGGAGGTTACGCGTTTCGCCCGAATCCGCGCGGCATGCCGGGCCCTTTCGGGCCGGGAGTGGGCCTCAATCGGCGGCATGGCCGCGTTCGTCGCGTTCCTCCACGTCGTGGGCTGGGGCGTACTGGTGATCGTTGTTGCCCCGGAGAACATTCCCGCAGCTTCCACTGGCGCTTTCGGCATCGGCCTGGGCGTGGCTGCCTACACGCTGGGACTGCGCCACGCCTTTGACGCCGACCACATCGCCGCCATCGACAACATCACCCGAAAACTCTGCGCCGAGGGAAAGCGCAGCATGTCCGTCGGGTTTTGGTTTTCGCTGGGTCACTCAAGCATCGTGTTCGGCCTGTGCGCCTTGCTGGCAGCCGGAATCCGAAGCCTCGCGGACCGGACGGCGGACGGGACAGCCGAGCTCCATTCGTTTTTGGGGCTGGTGGGCACCGCAGTCTCGGGTGCGTTCCTGTTGTGCATCGGCATCCTGAACCTGGCGGTGTTGCGCGGCATCATCAAGTCCGTCCTTCGCATGCGGGAAGGCCAACAAAGCGGTGCGGGCCCGGAGGGGCAGGCGGCCGGGACGGGTTTCCTGTACCGGGTGTTCGGGCGGGCAAGCCGCTTCATTACCCGTCCCTGGCAGGTCTACGGCCTCGGATTGCTCTTCGGACTGGGGTTCGACACCGCGACCGAGGTCAGTCTCCTGATCCTGGCGGCTGGCGCGGCAGCGTCCGCACTGCCTTGGTATGCGATTCTGACGCTGCCCGTCCTCTTCGCCGCGGGGATGAGCCTGCTGGACTCGCTCGATGGCTGCCTGATGAACTTCGCCTACGGCTGGGCGTTGTCCAGGCCCGTCCGCCGGATCTACTACAACATCGTCATCACCGCACTTTTTGTCGCCGTCGCACTGGGCATTGGTTCCATCGAGCTGATCTCCATCCTCGTTGAACGGGCCGGGATCAGTACCGGTCCGCTTTCCACGATCGGCGGCCTTGACCTGGATTCGGTCGGGTACACGGTCGTCGCGCTCTTCCTGTTCACCTGGCTGCTCGCCGTTGGGGTCTGGCGGTTCGGCCATATTGAGGAACGATGGTCGGCTCCGGTCAAGAACCGGGACGCCGGCACCGGTATCTGAGCGGGCCCGAGGGCTATCCCGAACCCTCTAGGCTTGAGGTCATGCCGTCGTTCCAGACCAGACTGAAAATCACAGGGCTCAAACCGGGCAACCCGCCGGAAGCCGTGATGGCCGCTGCCGTGGAGGCACTGGAGACCCGGCACCATGTGGAATCGAACCAGCTGGAGCTGGCGGGAGGCGTTCCGCAGCTGAATCTGCGCTTCCTGGTCGACGCGACGACGTACAACGGCGAGAACAGCCAGGCGCACGAGTCGGCAGCGATGATGCGCGACGCCGTCGAACGGGTTGCGGTGACCGGCGCCATGGTGGTGCTGCGGCGCAACCGCGGCCGTTGGGCCCCCGTCTAGGGAGTCGGCGAGCCTCAGATGTCCAGCTCCTCCTCAGGACCGTCCACGACGGGGGAGGAGTTGCCGCGGCGGCGCGTGACGATAACGCCCACAACTGCACCGATCGCCAGCCCGAGGCCGACGCCGATGAGGGAGCTTGCCCAGAAGGGCAGCTTGGTGGCGGCGCCGGTGAAATATCCGAGGCCCACCGACCAGATGGCCCAAAGCAGGCCGCCCAGAGCGGCGCAAAGGCTGAAACCGCGGGTGGAGACATTGGCTATCCCGGCGGCTGCCGTTGTCCCGAGGCGCCCGCCGGGGATGAAGCGGATTCCGATGATCGCCCCGTAGGTGGAGGAGCGGCCGGCCTGGGCGATGGCCCGGTGCACGGCCAGGTGGAACGAGCGGCCCCATGTCCAGCGGTCGAGCACGTGGCTGAGCCGCCGCTTGAAGAGCTGGAACACGAGGATGTCGCCGAGCCACGATGCGAGGGCGGCCAGGATCACCACGAGGACGGCGTTCGCCCGCCCGTCCGCGGACAGGGCGCCGCCCGTGATGACGACCATCTCGGACGGGACCGGCGGGAAAATGGCATCGCCCATAACTATCGGGACGATCCAGAAATAGATCATGTCCCCCCAGCTGTCCGCGTTGCCCAAGTCCATGGGCACAAGGTACCGCACTTCCGGGCCGGTGCTGCAGGCCTAGCGGGCTTCGCTGAGTCCCAGCCGGCTGCGGTATTCCACCGGCTTGCCGCTGATGGGGTCCAGGAACCGGATGCCGCGGGCCAGC